>NZ_JAUBTI010000016.1:58995-104071 GCF_036702415.1 Microcoleus sp. D3_18a_C4
GAACTTGCCGAACCGTCAAGAGTAGCGTAGTTAATCGATGCAGCCGCCGTGCCACCGGTGCGAGTAACGTTAATCGTCGCCACGTTGCCTTCAGCCACCGTGTAATTTGGTTGGGCGAACTGGAACAGACTTGGAGAAGTAGGCGTCGGCGTCGGAGTTGGCGTCGGAGTCGGAGTCGGCGGCACATCATTAATCGTCAAAATTGACGGATTACTGGCGACATTGCCACCGAAGAGCACCAAATTCACCGTTTCCGGCGAGGATTCCAATGTCAAATCAGTCAAAGCCGTCACGGTGAAACTAGCGGTTGTTTGCCCCGCAGCAAAATTCAACACCCCCGCCGCCGTTCCAGTGTAATCCGGGGCACTGCCTGTGGAACTTGCCGAACCGTCAAGAGTAGCGTAGTTAATCGATGCAGCCGCCGTGCCACCGGTGCGAGTAACGTTAATCGTCGCCACGTTGCCTTCAGCCACCGTGTAATTTGGTTGGGCGAACTGGAAGAGACTTGGAGATGTCGGCGTCGGCGTCGGAGTCGGCGTCGGAGTCGGAGTCGGCGTCACATCAATGCCTTGATATTGAATACTCCGCACTAGGTAGTCGGAACTATCGGTTCTGGTGGAGGTAGCGAGGTAGGCAGCGGTGGGGTTATCGTAGGCTGTGGCCTTGAACCGCAGTTCGTCAAAAGCAACGCTAGTGGAATTTGCTTGTATCTGGAATGTGAAATTGCCATCGTCACGATCGCCAATGAAAGTCACTCCATCGGAAGACACAGCGATCGGTTTTTGACCGCTCGTCGGAGCGTTGACGCGAGAGATCGTAAAATTGCTGGCCGATACCGGCGCCCCATTATTAAAGAGTTGCAGCAAACCAGCTTCATTGCCTTGATCGTTCACTGTAGTAGAAGTTGATTTGGGAAGTAATCCACTCAGGCCGATCGTGGCGCTAGTGATGTTTTTGTTATCTGCCCATTTCACCTTCAGCACCTGAGATTTATTGGTGTTGGGGTCATAGTTGATTTCCGCCCGAAGTTTATTGACATCGGTAAACCAACCAGGATAATCAGATGGGACACCAATACCACCGGGACCGCCGTAGCTCAACCAGCTTTTAGGGTTTTCGTTCGTTGCTAAGGTGAGGTTGCTGATGGCAGTAGGGTTAGTGTAGTTCGTTTCCACGCCATCAAAAGCTATCCCAGACAGTTGGATGCCTTGATTCTGGGCGGCAGTAGGCCATTGTGTAATTAGGTCAGTGACACTGCTGTAATTATTGGTTTGACCCAAAGAACCAGTGATTGAAGTAGCCATAGCTTCTGTGTTAATGATGAGTAATTAAGGATTAGAAGTGACTGAAAACCAGAGGTTGGGCTTTCTTGTAGCGATCGGTCACTGCAAGAAAAATTTCCTCATAGATTCAGGTAAATCAAGTAAAAATGCTTGCCCAATAAGCATCTGAAGGTATTATTGCCCCCGATCAAATGCTGAGTGTAAATAATTACACCTACTTATACCTATTTACATAGATATGTCTAACTTTCATCATCAATAAGTTTTATCCGGAACAATTGCGAGCTTTTTTTCAGCCCTATAAAAAGCGGGTTTTCCACATCTGTAAAGGAGAGCTTAAATCCCACATTCCGGGTCCCCCAGAGGCAGCGTTCACTGCTTCAGCGGACAGAAGTGAATCCGCAGAGACAATTATGAGTAAAAATACTTATGATTTTATATGTCTAAGCATCACCCAGTTGGGAATTTCTGAAAATTGGGGTTCGGGCGTAAGTTAAATCTGATTTCATTAAAAATGCGTTAGCGAAGCTGGCCGTAGGCATCGCTAAAAAACCAAGTTTATTGCTGATCCGTAATGTGATTGACGATCGCCCTCAAGATGTCGGCGTTGCTGATTTACGGTATGAAACGCTAAATATGCCCGTCATAGAAACCAGTATCCACAAAGCTTTTGGATTTTAAAGTTATTTTTTTCATAGCCTGATTAAGCAACGCCAAGATGTCAAATGGGTTCTATACTACTGCCAAAGTGACAAAACAGAGTTAATCTGACTAAAGCAGGAATTATGCACTTACCCTCCTCTGATTTGTCAGCGGCAACTCTACAATAAACTCACTTCCTTCACCAACCTGACTGACGCAACGGATCTTGCCACCGTGAGCTTGGACAATTACCTGATAGCACACTGAAAGTCCCAAACCAGTGCCTTTACCCACAGGTTTAGTAGTAAAAAATGGGTCAAAAATCTTGTCTTGAATTTCTGCAGGAATGCCACTTCCCGTGTCGCGGATAGAGATTGTTACCCAGTCCGGCTCGCTTTGCCAACTGCGGATGGTTAATTCCCCCGGTTTGCTCGTTGACTGAAGCGCATCTAAAGCATTGTCAATCAAATTATAAAATACTTGGTTAATTTGACTGGCATGACATTGGACGGGTGGCAAACTGCCGTATTGCTTGTCTATTTTGATATGGGTTTTTAGCTTATTTTGCAGCATTAAGAAACTGCTTTCTAAACCTTCATTCAAATCTACTGGTTTTAATTCAGCGTGGTCTAAACGAGAAAAATTTCGCAGCGTCATCACGATCGAGCGAATCCTCCCGCTTCCTTCCCGCATAGAATTGAGCAGTTTACCAAAGTCTTCTCGAATGTAATCGAGTTCTAGTTCTTCATTGATTCTGACAATTGCTGCCGCTGCTTCCGGGCAGGCAGTTCCAGCCACTTCTAGAGCTTCGTTCAAGGCTTTAAAATATTCTTGAGCGTGAAACAAGTTAGCGTGGATGAAATTGTTGGCGTTGTTAATTTCATGAGCAATCCCCGCTACCATTTGTCCCAAACCTGACATTTTTTCGCTTTGAATCAATTGCTGCTGTGTCGATCGCAATTCTTCCAACGCAACCTGCAACTGCTGGGTTTGAGCTTGAGATTTTACCGCAGCGTCTTGGACTTGGCTGTAAAGTTCTGCTTGCTGAATTGCGATCGCCATTTGGTTGGCTATTTGGGATAGCAACTCCATCTCTTGCCGCTGCCAATTGCGGGTATCCCCGCACTCGTGAGCAATCAGCAAACCCCACAGCCTACCGGGAAATTTATGATTATAGCTTCCGGCTGTGTCGGAGGTATTTTCTTCAGTTCTGGATGTAACAATCGGCACAATCAGATTAGCTTTTACCTGCAAACTATCTAAGAAATCGACATGACAAGGCTCTAAACCAGCATTAAAAATATCATTAATTGCTTTGACGCGCCCTTGTTGGTAAAGATCGGCGTAATCTCCCCGGAAACACTTATCCGCCCCCATATCTCCTAAAATTGAAGGCCAAGGAACCGTCATGTTTTCAACAACAACTTTTCCTTGCCAGTTGTCTTGAAACTGATAGATAATTACTCGATCGCACTGCAACAGTTGGCGGACTTCCCTCACCGCTGTTTCCAGGATAGTTTCCAGATCCAGCGTACTGCGAATTTGGTTGCCGATCAGCCGCAGCAGCGATTCTTGTTCCGCTTGGCGCCTGGTTTTGCTATAGAGTTTGGCTTGATTGATCGCGATCGCCAATTGCGATCCTACCCCTTCTAAAAGCTGCCTTTCCCAATCAGTCCATTCCCGTTCGCGATCGCACTGATGCAAACCAATGATGCCATTCACTTCACCTTGATAGCGAGTAGCTATTGCCAGCATTGACTTAATCTCCAAAGCTTCGGCAATTTTTCGGGTTTGTGGATTCAATCCCGGAAAATCGAGAAACTTCGTCAGGGCTAGGGACTCTTGCTGAGACACGACGGCAGCCAAATGCGGGTTGTCACTCATCGGTACTTTCATTCCCAGTTGAATCGGATAGTCCCCCGCGTTGTACTCTCCGCGCGTAACTAAAGTTTTTTCTGTATTTGATTCTTTGACCAAAATGCTCACGCGACTTGCCTGTAGCGCTTGTCCCAGCAATCTGCAGGCTGATGTCAAAATTTCTTCTATGTCAAGTGTACTGCGAATTTCGTTATTAATTTGGTTCAGCAAGTTTGATAACTGAACTTGCTGCTGCATCTGCACAATTAGGGCTTTTTGTTGGTCTACTTCCGGCAGCGAAAGACTTTCTTGCTGCATCCAGTTTTCCGATTCAGGCAACCGCGAAGTTACTCTGTACCAGGGGTTTTCGTGTTCTTGTATTTTTAAAGACATATTTACTCAGCAGTTGTACAGTATTTTGATTGAGTCGGGTTTTTTAAACCTGTGCTTACCCCGCCAACAGCCCCATCGCAGCTACCAGGACTTTGGAATATCTTAAGACATTATAAAGGAGGCCGCCTGAGCAAAGCAATTATTTGCTTTACAAATATTTATATTTAGCAAGTATGCGCTCTGCAGGCGACAATACTAATTGGTGCGCGGCATAGAACTTGGTTAGATGTCAAATAGAGTTAACCGCCCGGTTAAGCAAATAAAATTAATCTAAAATCTATCTTTAGTTCAATGTTTGCGCCGGCCCGCTTAACATGGAAAATTCACTTCCCGACAATTTTGGTTCGCCAGCAACCACCGACAACATTACTTCTGGATCGACAGGTAAAGCCCAGATTAAAATAGCTTTGGCGATCGGCAATTCCCGGCTGCACTGGGGATTATTGGTGGGCCAAACCCTGGAGAAAACGTGGGATACAGAGCATCTCAATGCTGATGCGGTTTCCCGGCTCTCCGAGAAGGAAAAGGCCGAATATTTGGTGCAAATAGTAATGAGGTCGATCGAGGAAATATCTGCTCAAAATCTCCTTTGTCTTCCTGCTACTCCCGCATTTTCTAGTCCTCACACACTTTCTTTAGTTCCCCTGCCTCTAGTTTTAGCCTCCGTTGTTCCCCAGCAAACAGCAATTTGGCACAGTTATCCAGATGTCGGGATTATTACTTTAGACCAGTTACCGATCGGGGGACTCTATCCTAGCCTGGGAATTGACAGAGCTTTGGCTGTACTGGGTGCTGGCAACCAATTTGGTTGGCCTGTTTTACTTATAGATGCTGGTACAGCTTTAACATTTACTGGGGCTGATGTCAATAGGTATTTAGTTGGGGGCGCAATCTTACCAGGTTTGGGTTTGCAGTTATCGTCGCTAGGTAAAAAAACCGCTGCATTACCTTTAATCAGTTTACCACAAAATCTGCCGCACCGCTGGGCGAAAGACACTGCTGGGGCAATTCAAAGCGGAGTTGTGTATGCGGCGGTGGCAGGAGTTAGGGATTTTATTGAAGATTGGCGGGGTTTGTTTCCTGATAGCAAAATTGCGGTCACGGGGGGCGATCGCACTATGCTTTTAAAATACCTCACAGCAGCCTTTCCTGATACAGCTGCAGGCTTAATTGACGCACCAGAGGCTATTTTTTGGGGAATTAGCCTGTTAACTGTTGAGTGTTGACTGTTAACTGTTGAGTGTTGACTGTTAACTGTTGACTGTTGTCATTTTATCAATGATCAATGCCCAATGACCAATTCCCAATGACCAATTCCCAATTCACTTAGCAAACTGGCGAATATATTTAGCAACAACATCCGGGACTTCCTGCGGCAAATTGCTTTCCCCCGGACTTACCAATTGCAGTTCGGCATTAGGAGCCAGAGCAGCATAGGATTGACACAAAGACGAAGCTGCGGGAGTATCTTCAGAACCGTGCAACAGCAAAACAGGCGCTTTCAGCAAAGGCAAATTCTCCTCAACTAATTCCGCTGTAATTTCAGCCCGCCGCCGCCCGAACAGCAACTGCACGGCAACTGGGGACTGCATCAACTGCTGTCTGAACTTTAGCAATCCGTCAATCTTGTTTTGGCTACCCAGCAACTTAGCAATTGGATAGATCGATCGCAGCAACCAGAAAGCGAACGGAGGTTGACCGATCAGCCAGCTAGCCGTCTGCCACCGCCCCCGCCGGTTGCCAACCTTGACGCCTTCTGGGGCCAACAACACCAAACCCTGAACTCGATCGGGATATTTGATAGCGTAGCTGGTGGCCACCCAGCCGCCCAGAGAGTGAGCGATTAAATAAACCTGTCGCAGCTTCAAAGTATCGAGGTATTGGGCGAGACATTCTACTTCCAGGTCGATCGAATAATGAAGATTGGGGTGTTCCGAGTCGCCAAACCCCAGCAAATCCGGTGCGAAGCAGTGGTAGTAGGGGCTCAAATGTTCGATCGTCCTCAGCCACTGACTGCTGTCGTGCCAAGAACCGTGCAAAAATACTAAATTCGGGCCTTGACCGACTTCGTGCCAAAAGACTTGCCCTACAGAGAGTTTGACCCTAGAATTTCGTAGCGGTGAGTACATCCGGTTAAATATTTAGTAATAAAAAGATGATTAATTTAATGTCCAGAGATTGTGCATAAAAGTAGGAAAACATTGAAAATTAATTCCACATTCATAACAGACAACTTTTAACGGCGAGGTAATTTCCGACTTTTCTCAAATTTGGATACCCGCCGATTTACGCCAAAGTTGTCAGGCCTTGAAAATAGTCCTGTAAGTGTTGGTCGTTATCGTGGCTGAGCTGGCCCTCCGGCAGCGATGCGGGGAAAAAAGCCTCAACCTCGCTGACTTCAAGCGTATCCTGAACTTGCATCTTGCCCTGCACCTCTGCCGCCACCACGATACAAATCGAGTGCAGGCGAGGGTCTCTATCGGCAGCCGAATAAACGCCCACCAAGCGATGGATTTTGACTAACTCGAGTCCTGTTTCCTCCGCTAATTCCCGGCGCACAGTTGTGGGAATATCCTCTCCCCAATCCACCATACCTCCCGGCAGTCCCCAGCGACCGTTGTCGCGGCGGCGAATTAACACAATTCGCCCGTCAGGCAATACGGGAATCACCGCAGTACCAGTGACGGGATGTCGAAAAATCAGTCCCAGCACAGTTTGTACAATTTGCCACAATCGACGCATAAACTCAAAAGCTTGTTTAGGAGATAGTAATTTCAGGGCTCCTAGCTCGCAGCTCCGGAGTCTTAATTTTTAATTTTTCATTCAAGCCAGAGGTCTGGCAAATCTGCTAATATCTCCGCTGCGTGAGATTCTGGTTTGACTTTGCGGTAAACCTTTTCAATCCTACCATCAGGGTCGATCGCGAAGGTCGATCGAGTAATCCCCATAAATTCTTTTCCCATAAATTTTTTTAGTCCGTAACAGCCGTAGACGGTAGCAACTTCGGCGTTTAAGTCGCACAGCAAGGGAAAAGGCAGTTGATATTTAGCTGCAAACTTGGCGTGGGCCCCCGCCCCGTCTGTACTGACGCCGAGGACTGCTATATTGCGCGACTGGTACTGTAAGTAAATATCGCGAAAGCCACAAGCTTCTTTGGTACAGCCAGGGGTATTGTCCCTAGGGTAAAAATACAGTACAACTCGCCGCCCTCGAAAATCTGCAAGATTGAAAACATTGCCTTGTGCGTCGGGCAGGCTGAAGAGAGGAGCTACTTGACATACCCCTGCCTAAAGGCGAGGGGATTCTTGATTCGCAGGGATTCCAATGAATTTACCCTCGGCAAGCATCTTGACCGTATGCCCTACGGCTGCAAGTCCTCTAATTAGAACTACTTGAGCGGCTGCAACATCTCTGTCTGTTGTATAGCCACAGTTCGAGCATGAATGAGTACGCTCATCAAGCTGTTTTTTTCCTGTTTCTGCTAGACAATTGGGGCAAACTTGACTCGTTTTATGAGCGCTTACCTTCTGAAAGTACACGCCATATTTCAAACAAGTTTGCTCTAGGATTGTGAAGAACTGACCCCAGCTTGCGTCTAAGCAGTGTTTCCCCAGCATCGCCCTAGACAGCCCAATCAGATTCAGATCCTCAACGAAAATCATTCCCACATTTTGGCAGATTTGATGAGATAATTTACGATGCCAATCTTTCCGACTATTAGCAACGTATTCATGCAGTTTTGCGACTTTCTTTTGAGCTTTACGCCAATTGTTAGAACCTAGTTTTTTACGACAGACACGTTGTTGCAGCAATTTAAGCTTGCGTTCTGCGTCTTTAAAAAATCTTTGGCGCTTGACTAAAAGACCGTTAGAAGTTGCTATGAAATTAGTTAATCCAACATCAATTCCGATACCTTCACCGTGGGGCATTGGATTTGGCGCTGAAACGTCCCATTGTAGGGTTAACATCACGTACCAACCGCTAACCCTACGGACTATCCTTGCTTGCTTAATCGTTGCACCATCAGGGATAGTCCGTGATTGATGAAACTTAACCAAACCAATCTTAGGAAGCTTCACTGCTTGATTTTGGACGGGGTTAACCCCCAATTGTGGGAATACAAACGATCGCATTGTTCCTGCTTTCTTAAAGCGGGGGAAACCGTGTTTTTGTTCCCACATACTCACAAACGCTTTTTCAAGCCTTTTCAGTGTTTGCTGTAGGACGTGTACTTGGACGGCAGCCAGAGTGGGTATGTTTGCCCTAGCCGTAGTTAAACTTTTGCACTGGCTTGCATAAGTTGGTCGTTTTGTTTCGGCCCGAATGATGAACTCAGATCGGATAGAGCAAGCGTTAATTCGACAACTACGAGACTCAAACCAATGTTTACGCTCTGCCAATGCGTAGTTGTATACGCGACGGCATTGTTCTAGCCAATCTTCAAAGATTGCTATTTGTCCTGCCGTTGGTTTGAGTTTGAATTCGTAGACTAAATGAAACATTTGCTCTATCCTCCTACCTGATTATACCACAATCCTGAGCAAACGTTGAAACGCTTTTTCAAGAAGTCTACTTAAAGCCGTCCTAAAAGGACGGGGCTTGCACCCAAATTTTCGGTCACCGGGATAAATCGTCATTGGTCGTATTTTGTCAAGAGTTTATAGAAATATTCTGGAAGATTGACAACATTGCGTCCCATCGCACCCAGATTCCCAGCGACTTGAATCCCGGTGTTCTTTTTTCTGGGTCTTGTACCGGGTGTGCTATGATCGTCATCGGTCTAAAATTGAGTATAACTAGCCAACGTAAAAACTTAACTGCATTAGTTGAGTGCGTAGTCTCACCTAACGGTGTTGCGGTTTAGCTAGGCAGACAGGAATCCCCACACTATACCGATCGAAGGTTAGTGTGGGATAAAAGGCGCGTGAGACTCCTGATTCCACCCCTCCACAATCTCATAAGCTATGCTTATGAGATTGTGGAGGGGTGGACAACGAGACGAACCAATTCCTTTTGATAATATCAGTGGGGCTGGACGTGTTCCTCACTTTAAAACGCCTTAGAGGGAAACGATTGGAGTACCTTGAAGGAAGTTCTCGATCTCCTTAACAGGACTCAGAAGCCTAAACCATATCGCTTGCGATTGTTGTGGCCGCGTCACGAAAGCTAAATTTGAACAAAACCTAGCTACAGAAAGAGAACAGATCGAGTACGGTAGGACATACCGGAATTTACGCTTGGGGAGAAGACACCTATATTTGGGCGGGAGAAATCCTGTCACAAGCAAGTGAATTCGCTGAACCAAGAATCTCAGTCACCAAGAGTGCACAGAGTGTCAAACTTAAGAATCCCCGTGCGTGAAAGCCCGGGGACTGTCAATGTTTATTAGTGAGGTCAGAATGGCTAAGCGCCGCAATCTCAAGAAAGAAAAGGCACAACGAAATCAAGCATACGCTCGCAAGTTTCGCAAGCGGAGAAATCAAGATATGTTCTCCAACAAGAGAAGACGATTTGACGGCGGTAACGGCGGTGGCATGGGCGCCATGAGCGGTGGCGGCAGAGACAAAGACATGGCTGCTGCTGAAGATTAATTGAGTTGGACTTGCATAGCCAAAAAGTTTACTAAAATTAGTCATACTTAACTTGAATGGTTAACATTCGGGGCGGTATGATTACATCAGTGCCAAAAACAAAGGCTTAATTATCTGGGGTAGTAAACCGAGCGTGCAAGTCAAAACTGACCAGCCTATTACAAGGTCGAACGGGAGTCCGCGTTTCGTTAATTAAATTGGTTGAAAATATTGGATGACTCATGGCTAAAAGCTTCAACTAAAATTAACTCAATTAGGGCGATGCTCCACCCGAATTAACGCCTGTGGACAAGTTGCGAGCCGACTCCCTTGGGTGAAACTCCGAAGCTGACCCTTCAGGAGAAATCCTGATTGAATGGTGAGACTTAAATAAGTTTAGCCAAGTTTTGTGTAGCAGTCAGGCTATCTGCCGAACTTAGAACCAGAGTGGAAAACACGATCGTTCTAAGGAGAGATAGCCAGCCGGAATTTGTCAAATAATTCCACGATGTTTAGGCGAGATGTTTAGGCGATTCGATCGCGCGCAGCGATAAGTGATTTTCTCACTTGTTCAAACCCGGTACCCCCGTAACTATTGCGAGCCGCCACCACTTGCTGAGGCGCGATCGCGCTGTAAATGTCTGTCTCAAAGGCTGGGTGCAAGTCTTTCCACTCCTCAAGTGTCAAATCTTTGAGGAGTTTGCCCCCCGAAAGGCAAGTTTTTACGACTTTGCCGACAAGGTTGTAAGCTTCCCGGAAGGGAACGCCTTTGGCGGCCAAGTAGTCGGCTACGTCTGTAGCATTAGAAAAGTCTTCCGTAACAGCAGCAGCGAGGATCTCGCCATTAAACTCGATGCCTTCGCGCAACAAAATGGTCATTGCTTCCAAGCAACCCTGTACCGTTCTTACGGTATCAAACAAAGCCTCTTTATCTTCTTGCAAATCTTTGTTGTAGGCCAAAGGAAGTCCCTTCACTACTACCAACAAAGCTTGTAAGTTACCGAACACCCGCCCCGCTTTGCCCCGCACCAACTCCGGCACGTCGGGATTTTTTTTCTGGGGCATGATGCTAGAACCAGTAGCGCAGCTATCTTTGAGCGTAATAAATCCAAATTCGTGAGAAGACCACAAAATCATTTCTTCTGACAAGCGGCTCAGGTGTACCAGAATCAAGCTGGCGGCAGCGAGAAATTCGATCGCAAAATCTCGATCGCTCACTCCATCTAAGCTATTAGCATAAACCTTGTCAAATTGCAAGAGTTCGGCAGTATAATGTCGGTCGATCGGGAAAGTTGTCCCCGCCAGCGCGCCACAACCCAAAGGCGAAACATTCACCCGCTTGCAGATATCGCCGAGACGTTCCCAATCGCGATCGGTCATTTCAAAATAAGCTAACAGGTAATGAGCCAAACTGATCGGCTGAGCGCGCTGCAAATGAGTGTAACCGGGAATTAAAGTTTCCACGTTACGATCGGCAAGATCGAGCAAAACCCCTTGAAATTCCCGCAATTGCGATCGAATTTCGGCGATGCGATCGCGCAAATACAAACGAGTATCAGTGCCGGCTTGATCGTTGCGCGAGCGGGCAGTGTGCAACTTTTTCCCAGCATCCCCCACAATCTCCGTCAGCCGCTTCTCTACAGCGAAGTGAACGTCTTCGGCATCAACTCCCGGAACAAAAAGTCCTTGGCGGTATTCCCGGCGGATCTGTTCCAAACCATTGACTAACTGTTCGCCTTCTGCTGCGGAAATAATCCCCGTTTTGGCCAGCATTTTAGCGTGAGCGACAGAACCCGTCAAGTCATACTCAATCAATTCAATATCGAAGCCAATACTAGCATTAAATCGGGCGATCGCCGGGTGCAGCGCCGATTCAAATCTTTGACTCCAAGTTTTTTGTTGTGTTGTCATTGCTGAAGCTAAAACTAGATTATATCTCTGTTGCAGAAGTCTCTAAAAACCGGTTTGTAGCAAAGACTTTAGTCCTTCTTCCGGTTTGTAGTCGGCCCTTTAGTCCTCCCTCCCAAATTTTGTAAGAAAAAACTCAAGTCCCGACTACAAACTTTTTATACATCTTTTGACCCGAAAAAACTGAAGTCTGGACTACAAAATTGTGAAAGTTTTGCTGCATCAGAAAGAAGTGAACTTTGGGCTACAAACCTTTTAAATCCGTTCCAGATACCTTCGGCGACAATAACTCTAACGAAAAATCCCTTTCAAGAACCAGCCCACAAAAATACCTATAAAAAAAGCTCCTATTTGACCAGTCGAAACAAAATTGTTCCAAGCTTTCTGGAAATTCGTAAAAATTTCGTAACTTTGAGCCAAAACCACCGTCGAACTCAAATGAGATTTCAAAACTAACACGGGATCGACATCGTTCCAATTAATCGAACTGGTTAATCCCGCAGTAATTTCCGGCATTAAATTAACTATCATGGTGATTTTCTCCGGCTAAAGGTGTTACCCTCAGTACAACCAGTGTCATGTCATCTTCGTTACGATTGCCGATGCCGATAAACTGGTGTACGCGATCGAACAAATAATCCAAAATTTCTTCAGACTGCTGGTAATTTTGACAGGCCCACTGAAAAGCCGAGGTCAAGTTATCCTCATCAAACCGATCGCCCCTTTGATTAGCAGCATCGGTAAATCCGTCTGTGTAATAAATAATAGTATCTCCGGGCTGCAATTGCACGCTTGCTTCTTGGTAATGCGAATCAGCATCCAGCCCAATTAACATTCCCTCCAAAGTATCAAGCTGAAGAATCGAATTAGTTGCAGCTTGCCACAGCAAAGGCGGGTGGTGAGCAGCATTGCTGTAAGACAAAACGCGAGTTTTCGGGTCATACTCCGAATAAAACAGAGTCACAAAACGGTGGGAATTTTCCAAATCCGCGTGCATAACCCGGTTTAAATGTTGCAAAATTCTCGACGGCGAGTGGCGGTTCAAAACCTCCGCCCGCAGCATACCCCGTGTCATCGTCATCAACAGGCCCGCTGGTACTCCTTTGCCCATCACGTCGCCGATGACAATGCTCCAGCGGCCCTTGTCGATTTTGGACTTGAGATTTTTAATTAGGGATGGGGGGTGTTCCCCCTCATTCTCCTTGCCGATCGGGTCATAGTCAGCGGGAATAAAATCATAATAATCTCCGCCGACTCTGCTAGCAGTTTGGCAGCGGGCGGCCACGTCAAGGCCGGGAATTTTCGGACAACTGCGGGGTTGCAGCCGCAATTGAATTTCCGCCCCGATTTCTAACTCTCTGTCTAAGCGGTCTTTTTCCGCCAACTTAACAGTAAGTTCGTCTTTGCAAATAGCCACGGCGGTTTGATCCGCCACCAACCGAACTAATTTCTGTCTGCTAGGAGTCCAGAGATATTGCGGATCGCTGCTAAAAACATAAAGCCGTCCGCGTTCCAAATTGTTGACTAAAATTGGCGCCCCAAACAAATGAACGTCCGGGCCCAAATAACGACCGACTTGCAAGTCTAGACTAGAAGTTTGCCCAGAGGTTTCCGAAAACGTTCCAGCAGTAGCGCCCGCACCTGCTGTAGCTTGCCTGGTGGCTATTTCCAGCGCTTTTCGCATATCTTGGCACTGCCGTCCTTCCTGACAGTGCAACTGCTGGAACCTGACTTGACCGTTGGGTTTGAACAGCACTAAAGCTCCCCCGTCGGCGTCCGTAACGCGAGTCGCCACCAAAGGCACCAACTCCAAAAATTGGTTGAGATTGTTAAAACTTCGCAGGGCAAATCCCAGCGAACCCAACATATCTTGAACGTTGTGCTGATATCGGTGCAAACGCGCCACCAGTTCTTTGAGGGCAAATACTGGCGTCGCGTCGGTGGAATTGCGACCCGAAGGGCGGTCAGCAGGTTGAGGTGAGGGGCGAGGCAAAGGCACAGCAGTCATTTTAAATTTGTGATTTTCGATCTTAGACGGAGTAATGATTGAGGAGTTATATCAATTCCGGTTGCACCGGAATTATTGTTGACTGTTGACTGTTAACTGTTAACTGTTAACTGTCAGTCGAAGAACTGAATGATAGTTGAGTATTGACTGTTGATTCGATTTTACAATTCCGATGCTAGCGGAGTTGATATTACGGGCCCCTTGAACAGAAACCCGTTTTTTTTCGAGCAAGCAGTTTTGTTTGAGGAAGTAAGTTGGACACTAGGACATTGGTATCAACTTAAGTCGGAAATTCTGAAGAAATCTCGTTTATAGCTGAGTCTAGATAGGCCCTAAATTTCCTTAACAAGAAGGGGGACTTTGACCCTTTCCTGTCCCCCCCGACTATTAGGGGGGCGCCAGGGGGATCGGGAAGACTGTGCAATCAGACAGCAGACTGATACTACATTTGAGCTTAATTTGACGCCCTT
The DNA here is from genome assembly GCF_036702415.1 of Microcoleus sp. D3_18a_C4. Lineage (NCBI taxonomy): Bacteria > Bacillati > Cyanobacteriota > Cyanophyceae > Oscillatoriales > Microcoleaceae > Microcoleus > Microcoleus sp. D3_18a_C4. Next base: position 73,127 of record NZ_JAUBTI010000016.1, read on the forward strand.
GCTTTGCCTCGCGCTTCGATCCCAACCAAGTAATAACAGAACGAAGGTATTGTTTCTAGATATTTAGTTTTTACTCGCCACCGGGTGGCGATCGGCGCAAGTCCTGCGATGGTAGTTTGAGGTTAAGGATTTGAGATTTTGAACCTCTGTATCCGCCTCCAAAAATTGGGACGACCACAGATAGCTCATCAATCTAAAATCTAAAATCTAAAATCTAAAATCGAGTAGGGCTTCCACAAATTCGTAACTAGAAAACGGGCGCAAGTCTTCGATGCTTTCCCCGACTCCAATAAAGCGGATGGGCAGACCAAGCTGCTGCACTACGGCTAGGGCAACACCACCTTTAGCAGAACCGTCGAGTTTTGTCAATACTACTCCGCTTAATTTTGCCGATTCTGCGAACACTTCTGCCTGTCGCAAACCATTTTGACCTAGTGTGGCATCCAAGACCAGTAGAGATTCTACGGTAGCGCCTGGGGCTTTCTTATCTACAATGCGACGGATTTTACTTAATTCGTCCATCAGATTTTTTTTGTTTTGCAGGCGGCCTGCGGTGTCTACGATCAGGAGTTCTGTGCCGCGGGCGCTGGCGGCGGCGATCGCATCAAACACGACAGCAGCCGGATCGGTATTTTTCCCTGGGTTGGCAATAATTTCGACCCCACTGCGGGAGCCCCAAACTTTTACCTGTTCGACGGCGGCGGCGCGGAAAGTGTCGGCGGCGGCAATGAGGGTTTTGTAGCCGGATTTTTGGGCAATATGGGCAAGTTTGCCGATCGTCGTAGTTTTGCCCGCACCGTTGACTCCTACGATTAACCAGATGTTAAAAGTCTCTTTTTCCGGGGCAAATGTCAGGCTGTAGAGGGGATTACCGGCGGCGGTTTCGGCACAGGGAGCGTCGAGAATGTCGCGCAGAATGGTTTTCAGGTAGGCTAGAGCCTGTTCTGGGGGCAGCACTTCTTGTCTGAGTCTTTCTTGGAGGCGACTGATAATGATGTCGGTGGCTGCGACTCCGACATCGGCTTGCAGCAGCAAAGTCTCAATTTCCGCTACCGCGTCTTGATTGAGCGGCCCTTGACCGACGATCGCCTTTAGTCGATTAATTAAGCTGCGGCGAGTTCTTTCTAAGCCTTTCCGCAGTTTTTGCAGCCAAGTGATTTCTTCAACGGATACTTGGTCTGGGCGGCGGCCTTGACTGGCTAAGATTTCTGAAGACCACAGGAAGCCTTCGTCAAAGGCGAAACCGGGAATTTCTTCGATAATTGCGGCTCTCTCGGCGGCGGCTGCAATTACCTCTGGTTCTTCAAGGGCGGTTTCTTTGAGGCGTTCGATGCGCTCCATGCGATCGGCCTGAGCTCTGGCCCAAAACGGCAGGGCTTCCCCTGCTTGGCCGTCGGATGCGAGTGATTCGGTTTCTACAACCTCAGTTGCAGGTTCGGCAATTTCTATATTTTCTGCTGTAACTTCTAATTGTTGAGCTATAGGTGCAATGTCGATCGCCCCGGCTGTGGGTTGCAGAGTTTCTGGAATTTCTGCGGGCGTTGCTGCATCGAGTTCGAGATCCTCGGTAGCTTCAACTGTTGCGGGTGCTGCAACTTCTGGAACTTCTGCAACAGTTGGTGCGGTGGGTGCGGGTTCAAGTTCGATCGGCTCGATTGCTTCAATAGTCGCCGGTTCTGCAACTTCTGCAACTGTCGCGATTTCTGCTTCGGCTGCTGGAACATCGGGCGCTGCTGTCTCGGAAACTTCTGTTTCGGGTTTTTGCTGTTTTTGAATATTTTTGTAAGCAGCTTTTGCCCAATTGAGATAATCTTCGGCTACAGCAGGAGAACCTTGCTCTGTTGTATCTGTTTGAGGCTCAACCGGTGCGGATTTTGCCGGCTCATCTTGCGGCTGTTCGGGGGTTGCTTCTGTTTCAGAAGATTTATTTTCGCTGTACTGGCGACGAAACCAATTAAATACCATAGGAAATTGGGAATATAGTTATTAGTCCTTAGTTTAGAGCGGATTGCCGATTGCGGATTGCGGATTGCTAATGACTCCGGGTAAGGTTGCGCCCCGGCCTGCACCCTCCGGGTAAGGTGCCCGCCCAGCACCCGGAGGACTTATGAGTAAGGACTAGGGACTAACAACTTCTGCGTTGATTTTATCGACTACTCGGCGGAGGACTCCGTTGATGAAGCGATGTCCTTCGTCGCCGCTGTAGCGTTTTGCGAGTTGGACGGCTTCGTTGACGCTGACTTGTTCGGGTAAGCCGAGATATAGCATTTCGGCGATCGCGATTCTCATGATATCTCGATCGATCCGGGCCAACCGTTCTATTTGCCAGTCTACAAGGGCTTCCGAGAGCAATTCATCAATTTGAACACGGTTGGCGCTGACTTTGGTCAGGATTTGCAAAGCGTAGGTGCGGACATCTTGCTGGTTGGCTAGCTGGATCAGTTCTGGAAACTCCATTGCTGAACCGAGACGGTTGATGGCGGTTTGGGTGAGTTCGACTGCTTCCCGCACCATTGCTCTAGCACTTTGTATATCGGCGGCGCGGATTTCGCTGGCAAGCAGTTTGTCGCTACTCCGCTGCACTTCGGATGCTGCTGCTTCTAGGGATTCTTGAACTTCTGTTGTCAGGGTGCGGATGGCGGCGAGGAGAACATCTTGCAGTTTCTTGGCTTCTAAGAGTTCTGGGTTCGCCGGCAGTTGGCTGATGCCGAGGAGTGCGAGTTCGCGTGCTGTTTCGCGGGCTTTTTTCATAGTTTTTAGATAGGGATTGAGAATTTAGGAAGTTTTTCGATCGCGCGCGGACTTGAACTTTAGCAGAAAACTCGACTAAAAGCGGTACAAAACCAGCCGTCTGACTCGCCAGCGGCGGGTAGTTTACAGATACTTCGCTGTCAAACCCAAGATTTATGCTCGAAACCGGGTTTCTGAGTATAGCCTTTCTCGGTTTGGGCTGGTTTTGTCGAAATATTATCTGCTATGGGGAAAGTTTACACGGCCTTACCAGAAAGAATTGGTTTAAAGCCCCAAGCCTGATCGGGAGAAATTAAAAGAAGACTATTCATTACTCCAATCCTCTTCCTTCCAGCTAGAGGTCGCCCTTTTGCGGTCAACTGTCAACTGTCAACTGTCAACTGTCAACTGAAGGGCCACTAAAGATGTCTTGGTTCAATCTTCTTCGACTGGGACAGCCTGGTATCTTGATTCGGATACCAAGGGTTCGAGTGTTTTGCCCTTGATGTTTTCGGGGTTTACTGGAACTGAGTTGCTGGGGTTGACGATGCCGCCGGAGATGATGACTTTAAAGGCATCTTCGATCGACATTGACAAATTGACTAAATCTGCTTCCGGGACTATAGCGTACCATCCGGTGGTGGGGTTGGGAGTGGTGGGGATGAAAATGCCGATCGGGGTTTCACCGGAAAGGTGAGGTGGGATGTCGTTACTCTCGATCGTACCGGTCACAAATGCTAAAGTCCAGATTCCCCGCCGGGGATATTCCACTAACACCACGCGGCGAAATTTGTCGTTTGATTTGAGGAGGGTTCCCAGCAGTTGTTTGAGGGTTTTGTAAACCGAACCGGCTAGGGGAATTGCCTGCAACACCCGTTCGCCAAAGTCTAGCAGCCACTTACCGAAAATGTTGCGGGCCATTAAGCCGATGACTAAGATGCTCAGCAGGGGTACAGCCAGCCCTACTAAAAGATTTAGCAGATTCACCAAAATCGGGTGGAGTCCGTCAAAAGGGTTGATCTGCTTGGGAATTTTGGTGAGAAAATTGATCACCCAACTGGCGACGGTAATTGTCAGCCAGATGGTGGTAGCTAAGGGTATCACTACCAATAGTCCTGCGATCAGGTCGTTTTTTAAGTCTTGTTTGATGCGTTGGAGCACGGCGGGTCAAATCTCCTCGTAACTGGTTCCCAATAACCTGAATAAAGCTGAGACTAAAGCAACTGCACGGGCTTTACTGGATGTCACCATAGACGATCGTCTTCAATTCTGCTAAACCCTACCCTTTCTAAGGGGGAAGAGTTAGGGATCGCCGGTGCTGTACCTTTATTTTAAAGAATTATTGCAAGTTGGCGCTTGATTTTAATATATGCGGGCTGTGCAGCAGATCACCGTATTGTATATTTTAAGACATTTTGGGTCGGTTCAATCAATAAGCCGATCGGTCAAGCGATTTTAGATTTTAGATTTTAGATTTTAGATTTTAGAGGCGACCCCACGGATAAATGGGGGGGCTTGAGGATTTTAGATTTTCGATTTTGGATGGATTCCACGGATAAATCACGTGGCGGGTACCACCTTTGAAATTCGTGGTCTGAGACAGCCGGGGAGTCGAAGTGTAGCGAGTCCAAATAAAATTTTCTGTGATTGGTATCGGAAATTAATTGGTCGATCGAACTTTCTCAGATTTTCGGTGGGGTGGCACTTCGTTTTACTTATATCTTGCACCATTTTCCATAAGCTTTTTATGGACGGGCTCTCCTGCCCATCCCACAATCAAATTCACTCTTTGTGGAACAGGCATCTTGCCTGTTCTCGAAAAAGGTGCAACATATGAGTTTTACCTAATTCAGGGCAATCTCTGCAGGTTGAGTGCAGTGTGTCTGGAAAAATATATCTTTGGGTAGATGCAATGTAACCAGTCGCTATTAAAGTAAGGGTAATTTTTGAGGGGCAACTACGATAAACAAGGCAACAGTTGCCTACCATGAAACACTTGCATGGTAGGCAAATCCGGCAAAAAGTAAAGCAGACATACCAGCAACTTTGACTTTTTTTGACACGATTGCTCGATATTCAGGAAATAAGGGGAGAATTCAAGGGAATTCGAGTTTGAGAGGAGTGGCAAAGCAATATAGAATTAACTCGTGCATCACTACAAAAAAAAATAATCTGCCAAACGAGGTAGCAGTAGTTAGTAGCAAGCGAGATAAATTACTACATAGCTAGTTGTTTCTAGCCAGAAGCGCGAAACTATTTGTTCAACAGGGTATAGCTAAACTGCTGCATAGAAGCAAGACTCCAGCGGTGCCGATTCCTTGGAAGCAGACGAAAGTTAAGGAAAAACAAGCGTACTAGCCAATCAAGTCAGAGCGGGAATTCACCTCGCGGCAAGCAGCAATAGACTTGGTTACAAGTTAGGATTGAGATGTCACTAACCCCAGCCTAAAGGCATGGGGCTTGAAAGAGGAAGGCTTACCACCTTCTTAATTCAAGACTAAAACAGTGTCTAGCCTGCGTCTTTAAGACAAACTGAGCCATCTGGGAGTGGTATCCCACCAGACGTTAAGAATGCCTCCCTAGTTTTTAACCGCTCGGATGTGCTAGTGGCGAAGGGAAATATATACCTAGAAATAGGACTTACCGTAAATGTTTGTACCCGTTGTCAACAGTGAAAATAGACCCCTAATGCCGACTACCCCAAGCCGTGCAAAGCGTTGGATTAAGTCAGGTAAGGCTGCACCATTCTGGAAAAAGGGGGTATTTTGTGTTCGATTGAATGTAGAACCTTCAAGCCACAATTATCAACCAATAGCAGTTGGCATCGATCCAGGCAGCAAGCGTGAAGGATTTACCGTTAAATCCAAATCCCATACCTACTTAAACATCCAAACCCATGCGATCGATTGGGTAAAAGACCATGTTGAGGTCAGGCGCAATATGCGACGTGCGAGGCGATTTCGGAATACTCCATGCCGTCAAAACCGAGCTAACAGATTAGTTAACAAAAATCGCATACCCCCATCTACTAAGTCAAGGTGGCAGTGGAAGTTAAGGATAGTTAATTGGTTAACCTCTATGTTTCCCGTATCAGCTTTTGTTGTAGAGGACATCAAAGCCCGTACTTGGAAAAACGGCTCGCCCGTGTGGAACGTATCGTTTAGCCCCTTAGAAGTAGGCAAACACTGGTTCTATTCTGAACTCATAAAGATTGCCCATCTTGAGATTAGATCGGGAAACGATACTTACGAACTGCGTCAAAATTTAGGACTCCAAAAGTCAAAACAGAAACTATCAAACAAGTTTGAGGCTCACTGCGTTGATTCTTGGGTGTTGGCTAATTGGTACACGGGAGGACACATTCGACCCGACAACACCAAGCTAACAGAAGTAATCCCCCTTGAGTGTCATCGCAGACAGCTCCATCGCTTGCAACATTCCACAGGTCATATTCGCCCTCGTTATGGTGGCACAATTAGTATCGGGTTTAAGCGCGGTTCAATTGTTAAACACCCTAAATACGGATTTTGTTACGTTGGCGGTTGGCAAGAATCTCCAACAAAGAAAGACCCGTACCGGAAAACAATTAGCTTGCACGATTTAAAAACTGGCAAGCGTCTAACTCAAAACGCATCGCCCGCAGATTGTAAATTTTTGTCTTACAACTCGTGGCGCATTACAAATTAAATTGTAAAGCCGTCCTAGAAGGACGGGGTTTCTACCCATTTTTCTGATGAAACCAATTGATTTTTACATTTTTTTATGCCATTGAAAACGCAAGACTTTTTTGGGCTTCACTTAAAGCCGCAGCCAGATCAAATTTTGTATCCGGGAATTAATATTTAAGTAAAAGGAATTTTTGTGAAAACGCTCAATATCCTCTTAGTAGAAGACAGTCCCCTAGATGCCGAACTGATTGAGGCATATCTAGTGGATGGCGGGCTCCAATTTTCTCTGGTGTGTGTGGAAAATCGAGAAGACTTTGCCACGGCGCTGGAAAAACAACGTTTTGACATTATTTTGGCAGATTATATGCTGCCTTGTTTTAACGGGATAGCTGCACTGGAAATCGCCCACACTACTTGTCCGGGAGTGCCGTTTATTTTTGTTTCGGCTACTTTGGGCGAGGAAGTGGCGATCGAAACTTTGAAAAGCGGCGCTACTGATTATGTTCTCAAACGCCGTTTGATACGCTTGGTGCCGTCGATTCAGCGGGCCCTGCGGGAAGTTCAAGAACGGAACGAGCGCAAGCAAGCCGAAGCACAGCAGCAGGAAAGCGAAGCTCGATTTCGGATTATGGCAGATACCGCGCCGGTGATGATTTGGATGTCGGACACTGACCAACTTGGCGATTACTTTAACAAAGTTTGGCTGGAGTTTACCGGTAGAACTTTAGCGCAAGAAAGGGGCACGGGTTGGATGGAAAGCTTGCACCCAGAGGACTTGCCAGAATGTCTGGATATTTACCAAAAAGCCTTCGACGCTGGCAGCGAGTACCGGCTCGAATGCCGCCTGAGACGCTATGACGGGGAATACCGCTGGGTTTTGGGTACGGGCGTACCCCGGTACAGGCCCGATCGCACTTTTGCAGGTTTCATCGGTTCTTACATCGATATTAGCGATCGAAAACAGGCAGAACAAGAACGCGCTGCTGCTTTGTCCCGCGAACAAGCAGCCCGCAAGCAAGCAGAAGAAACAGCTAAAGCGCTGCAATCGGCAAACGATCAAATTACTAACATTCTCGAAAGCATTACCGATGCTTTTATCGCAGTAGATTTAAATTGGAACTATACCTATGTCAACCACCAAGCTATTGAGCTTTTAGGCAGACCAAAAGTAGAACTGATCGGTAAAAAGGTTTGGGAGATATTTCCCTGGGCGGTCGATTTACAGGGTTACAAAATGGCTACCCAAGCAGTAGCAGAAAAGGTAACAATCGAGTATGAAGAATTCGTGCCGCTATGGAATAAGTGGTTGAAGGTGCGTTTTTATCCTTCCGATTCTGGTTTGTCGGCTTACATCCAAGACGTTAGCGATCGCAAGCAAGCAGAAGCTGCATTCAAAGCTAGCGAAGAAAAGCTGAGAATGTTGGTCGAAGCTAACTTAATAGGCATTATGTTCGGGGATGTTAACGGCCGTATCATGGAGGCAAACGATGAATTTTTGCGGATAGTGGGTTACACGCGGGAACAGTTGCAGCGCGGGGAATTAAACTGGATTGAGATCGCGCCGCCGGAGTACCGGTCTCTTGACGAGAAGGGGATTGCAGAGGCACAAGAAACGGGAGTTTGCACTCCCTACGAAAAGGAATTCTGGAGGAGAGACGGCAGCCGGATTCCGGTGCTGATCGGATATGTTTTGCTGGCGCAAAAGCGACAAGAATCTGTGGCTTTTATTCTCGATTTGACGGTTGGCAAGCAGTTGGAAAGAGAACTGCACGATCGAGCCGAGGAATTGGCGCGGGCGAACCGGATTAAAGACGAGTTTCTAGGAACTTTGTCCCACGAATTGCGGACGCCGCTGAATGCGATGCTGGGATGGGCACAACTGTTGCGAAACCGCAAGTTTGACGAAAAAACGACTGTTCGGGCTCTGGAAACGATCGACCGCAATACGCGCTCGCTGGCAACTCTGATCGACGATTTGCTGGACGTGTCGCAGATTATTACCGGGAAACTGTCGCTGAATTTGCGGTGGGTGGATGTGATTTCGACTGTTGAGGCTGCGATAAAGACTCTCGCGGCCGCGATTGGGGCAAAAAATATTGAAATTGTGACGGATTTCGACCCAACTGTGGGGCGGATTTGTGGCGATGCCGGCCGCTTGCAACAGGTGGCGTGGAATTTGCTGTCGAATGCGATTAAGTTTACTCCCGATGGCGGACAGGTGAGGGTGGCGCTGCGGAAGGTGGAGGGGACGATGGCCCGTGAGGAATCCGCTTGCTGTAAGAATTTGTCGCCCGCTAGTGTGGAAATTGAGGTCAGCGACACGGGACAAGGGATTTCAGAAGAGTTTTTGCCCCATGTTTTCGAGCGGTTCAGCCAAGCTGACAGCTCTATAAGGCGATCGTACAACGGATTGGGTTTGGGTTTGGCGCTAGTGCGTCATTTTGTGGAAATGCACGGGGGGACGGTGCAAGCGGCATCGGCTGGGAAGGGACAGGGAGCGAGCTTTTTGGTGAGATTGCCAATTAAACAGCCGCGTGGCGACGGCGGATTTTCTGTTTCCGGGTCGGGGGTGTTTGGGGCTCCTCAAAGCCAGGCGCCAGCCGCTGTAAAGGAGTCTTTTGTCAGCAGCAATCTTTCGGGAGTGCGGGTGTTGGTGGTCGATATCGACGCGGATTCCCTCGATTTTACCTGTACAGTGCTCGAAGATTGCGGGGCCTTGGTGGAGACCGCTAGGTCGGGAATCGAAGCCTTGGAGGCGATTGAAAGGCTGAATCCAGATGTGTTGGCGATCGATATCGAGATGCAGACCCCTGATGGAGAGGCTTTGCTGCGGCAAGTGCGATCGCGGATGGCGGACAGAGAAATTCCGGCGTTGGCGTTCACGGCGGTTGGTAGGGTAGAGGAACGGGTACGGGCCCTGCAGCAAGGTTTTCAAATTTACGTGCCCAAGCCGATCGACCCTGCTGAGTTGGTGGCAGTGGTGGCAAGTTTGGCGGCGCGATCGAACGATTTTAGATTTTAGATTTTAGATTTTAGATTGACTCCGGGATGACGGATGTTGTAACTACACATCAATTTTCTGGCATTCGAGCGATCGGATAATAATTCTTAGGACTAAGGCCAACTGGCACTACATACTTAAAATTTAAGCTTTACTTTGTGAGAGTTGCCCTTAGTCCTAATCCTGCCGAAAAACTTTTTTTAGTATTAATTAGACTTAGAGCTAATTTGTCAAGCCCCAAAAGTAATAAATTTAATTTAGCTGGCAGTGTGTAGTTTTTGATACTGATAGCAGTTTCTAAAAGGAATGCAACTGTAGACAAGTTCCAAACCCCGATAATCATCAGTATTACTATTTGTAAAATCTAAAATCTAAAATCTAAAATCTAAAATTGTATGAGGTTCATGGACGATCGCCCTTAACAGTCTCTCCTCAAATATCAAGTTCAGCAATTAGCTGCTTTATTAAGCATGACTCTTAGTTACAATTAACCTAATTTGTCATACCCCAAAAGTTATAGATTTAATTTAAGTCAAAGTTTTTAGCTTTTGATCAGAGGTGCAGGGACGATCGCCCTTAACAGTATCTCCTCAAATATCAAGTTCAGCAACGAGATGCTTCATTAGAAAAATATTCGGTCGGCGTAAATGCTTATAACACTCCTCTATTGCCCGCCGTGCAAGGATTTTTTGATTCTTGGATGTGGACTCGCCGCCCGATTCCCACTATCGACGGCTAGATACCAATTGCACCCGACCGGCATCCATTTCATCCATTAATAACTCTAAAGCCTCATAATCAATATCCGAGATGTACCCCAAACGGGTGAGCTCGTAATTGATTTCGTTTTCAATGTCAGGCGTCAACTGCTTAATGTAGAGGGCTTTTTCTACAAGTTGACGAATAGCATGAGTTGCTTGCATAGTAAGTCGGAGAACTCCGTACAGTTTTATTCTCCTCTAAACTGTCGAGCAAACAGGTGATCTAGATCAGAACTCATAAGTGATTTAAATTACATTGTTCAGTTTTATCTAACAGCTAGGGCAAAGTCGATCGCAATTTTTATAGTTACCAAGACTCAACCTGCAGGTATCAATAAAAAATAGTATAGTAGCTTACGTTTCCTCCCCAAATCTTACGCAAAACTTCATAAAAAAGAGTCAATAAATAAAGATTCAGTAAAACTACTGACAACAACTGGTCAGTTTGCCTCAAATTAAGTTAGGCTCAGAGTAATCAAGTAGGTTTAGGCTTACATCCGTCCAGCGCAGTAGTTGAAAATACGTAGCAATCATAGGTTTGACATATGCAGACACTTCTTGCCCATAAACCAATTACGGTGATTCGACCCCTAGACTACCTGAATGCAGCCACCTGCGGAGAATTCGACGTACAACTAACGACAGCAATTGCAGCCCCCGGAGTGGTAGCGGTACTCGTAGATTTGGCCGAAGTAAAATTTATTGACAGTGCCGGTTTAATGACATTGGTTTCCGGCCTCAAGCAGGCGAAAAAAATTGGGCGCCGGTTTAGTCTTTGCTCGGTATCCCCTGGGATTAAGATGATTCTGGAACTCAGCCAACTCGATCGAGTTTTTGAGATATTTGAAAATGTCGATAGCTTTGAGGCCGAAAACTCCTGCGTAAAACAACACTGATAAAGCCTCCTCATCGACGAGAACAGGCAACAAAACACAGCAAATTCGGTTAAATGGCCGAAAAGACAGACGACTGTCGTTGGCGTGTTGGCAGATTTTAAGGTAGGCTGCTTAAGAGTCGCAACTATTTAGCGAGTCGAGCCGTGGCAGTAAAAGTCGAAGAATTACTTACAGCAGAGATTAATCAGCCTGCTCGTTATCTGGGAAACGAATTGGGGGCTACGCACAAGCCTTGGGACGCGGCGTCTGTGCGCTGGGTTCTCACTTACCCAGAAGTGTATGAAGTTGGTGCTTCCAATCTGGGGCACATCATCCTTTACAACATTTTGAATGCTTTGCCGAGGCAGTTGTGCGATCGGGCTTATTTGCCCGCCGCCGACTTGGCAGCAAAACTGCGATCCTCTCCGAGGGCTGCGCTAACGACCAAAACTCCGCTGTTTGCCGTAGAATCGAGGCGATCGCTCACAGAATTTGATATTCTGGGCTTCAGCCTCAGCTACGAACTCGGAGCAACAAACATTCTGGAAATGCTGGATTTAGCCGGCATTCCACTAACTTGGCAAGAAAGAGCGACAAATCGCCAAAACGGTCAAATGCCGCTGATTTTTGCTGGCGGGCAAACGGCAACTTCCAACCCCGAACCCTACGCGGACTTTTTTGACTTCATCGCTTTGGGAGATGGAGAAGAGTTGCTGCCAGAAATTGGCTTGATTTTGGCAGAAGGCAAAACAAATAATTTGAGCCGAGAAGCATTGCTGCTGGATTTAGCGCAAATTCCAGGCGTCTACGTCCCGCAATTCTACGATATGGCGGCCGACGGTTCTGTTCATCCCAACCGCCCGCAAGTTCCAGAACGAATTCTGCGCCGCGTCGCAACTCCGATACCAGCTTATTCGATCGGCCTGGTTCCCTACGTCCAGACAGTACACGACAGACTGACAGTAGAAATCCGCCGGGGATGCACCCGCGGCTGTCGCTTCTGTCAGCCGGGAATGCTGACTCGCCCCGCGCGCGATGTCGAACCTCAGCAAGTCGTAGAGGCGATCGAACAGGGGATGCAAGCCACCGGGCACAGCGAGTTTTCCCTGCTTTCCCTGAGTTGTTCCGACTATCTGGCACTCCCAGCAGTCGGGATGGAAATCAAAAATCGCCTGAAAGATAAAAATATTTCTCTGTCTCTACCCAGCCAGCGGGTTGACAGATTTGACGATAATATTGCCGACATTCTCGGCGGGACGCGGCAAGGCGGTTTGACTTTTGCGCCGGAAGCTGGTACTCAGCGGATGCGCGACATCGTTAACAAAGGTTTGACCAACGAAGAATTGCTTCGGGGTGTCAAAACTGCGGTCGATCGCGGCTGGGATAAAATCAAGCTGTATTTTATGATCGGTTTGCCCGGAGAAACCGATGAAGATGTTGTGGGCATCGCCGAAACAGTCCGCTGGCTGCACAGGGAATGCAGGCTGGATGGCCGGCGGGGACTGACTTTTAACTTGACAATTTCTAATTTTACGCCTAAGCCTCACACTCCTTTTCAGTGGCACTCGGTTTCTACTGCTGAGTTTTCCCGCAAGCAAAAACTCCTGAAGGGAGAGTTTCGGGGGATGCGGGGCGTCAAGGTGAATTACACTGATGTGCGGATTTCGGCAATGGAGGATTTTGTCGGACGGGGCGATCGACGTTTGGCTGCAGTAGTCCGCCGCGCTTGGGAACTTGGCGCGGGTATGGATGCGTGGTGGGAAAGCTTGGATCAGGCTTACAAAGCTTGGACTCAGGCGATAGATGAATCGGGCCTTACCTGGAAATACCGCCAAGTCGAAAGCGGCGAGTGGAATCTTTTTGAGAAGGAAGAGGAGCACGACACGGATGCGGACACGGATACACGGATGAATTTAACGGCGGGGGCGGGCACGGGGACACCGCCCCTACCAGCGGGGGCGGGCACGGGGACACCGCCCCTACCGGCGGGGGCGGGCACGAGGACACCGCCCCTACCAGCGGGCGCGGGCACGGGGGCACCGCCCCTACCAGCGGGGGCGGGCACGGGGACACCGCCCCTACCAGCGGGGGCGGGCACGGGGACACCGCCCCTACCAGCGGGGGCGGGCACGGGGACACCGCCCCTACTGGATCAACCTTTGCCTTGGGATCATTTAGATACGGGAATCGACAAAAACTGGCTGAAAATTGACTTGCAAAAGGCTTTGGAAGCAGCGACTGTTCCCGACTGTTCCTTTGAAGGGTGTTCGCGCTGTGGGGTTTGCGGCACCGATTTCGGACACAATGTGGTTGTGGATGCGCTGCCAATTCCTGAGTTTGCTGGGGAGTTCGTGCCGAATACGGAGCGGAAACAGCGTGTTCGGGTTTGGTTTGGGAAGGTGGGCGATATGGCTTTGGTGGGTCATTTGGATTTGATCCGATTGTTCGATCGAGTAGTCCGCAGAGCCGATTTGCCGATTTCTTTTACGGGCGGGTTTCACCCGAACCCTCGGATTTCTCTGGCTAATGCTCTGCCTCTGGGTGTTACCAGCACTGGGGAAATTGCCGACTTTGAGCTCACTGAGCCGATCGATATTGAGAGTTTTCGGGAAAAGTTGGCCGCTAAGCTGCCGGAAAATATTCCGATTTACAAGGTTGAGTCGATCGATCTTAAGGCTCCTTCTGCTAACCAGTTGTTAGAAGCAGCGGAGTACGTGATTACTGTGGCTTTAGGGGGTTCGTTGACAGAAAATGGCGAATTAGACCATGAAAATTCTGCTCCTGTCTCTGTGGCTCCTGATGCCAACTGGGAAGCTTGGGTCAAGACGATCGCCGAAACCGAGGCTTTTTGGCGGGTGCATACTACTAAGTCGGGAAAGACGCACAATGTCAATTTGCGCGATCGACTGCACAAACTAGAACTTGTAGAGCAGAAACAAGACAGCAGCACCTCTGCTAGGAGTGGTACATCCGAAGGTAGAGCCGTCTTGCGCTTTACTGGCAGTTGTCGCAGCGATGGCAACTTGCTAAAGCCAGAACATATTGTTTTCATGCTCGAACAAGTCAGCCAGCAGGAAATTCAGCTTCTACAGGTTGAGCGTAGTCAGCTAATCCTGGGTTATGGTTAAGATAGGGAAGCCGTGGTGGAATATTTCACCTTCGGCTCTCGATCGGGATGTGTCCTTTCACGCTATAATCGCTTGTTATGGAAGCCGCGGCGGCTCGAGCGCTTTAGTCGCTCGCCGCCCTCGTCAACCAGCAACGCGGGCTGGGTGCAATTTGCTTCTGTTCAAGACTTCAAGCCTTTTTGTTGTACATTCACGGGCTAAATCTAGCGCCAAACCCGCCGGAGCGGGGCCTGAACCAAATTTAGCGATTAATTTCGATCGATCGACTGGTTGTCGGTGGTCGGCTTATTCAAAAATCTCACGGTTCAAACCGCAGAGCGGATATTCAACAATAGATGTTTTTGACGGGTCAAAAAACGGAGATAAGCCCCCGACTTAAGTCGTGGAGAACCAAAAATTTTAGATTTTAGATTAAAGTTCCAGCTCCCAGATTCGTCTGTCGAGTAAATCTAAAATCTAAAATCTAAAATCTAAAATCGACTGACCCGTCAAAAAACGGAGATAAGCCCCCGACTTAAGTCGTGAAGAATCCAAATTTTAGATTTTAGACTAAATTTCAATCTCCCAGATTCATCTGTGGAGTAGATCTAAAATCTAAAATCTAAAATCTAAAATCTAAAATCGACTGACCCGTCAAAAAACGGAGATAAGCCCCCGACTTAAGTCGTGAAGAATCCAAATTTTAGATTTTAGACTAAATTTCAATCTCCCAGATTCATCTGTGGAGTAGATCTAAAATCTAAAATCTAAAATCTAAAATCTAAAATCGACTGACCCGTCAAAAAACGGAAATAAGCCCCCGACTTAATTCGTGCAGAATCCAAATTTTAGATTTTAGACTAAATTTCAATCTCCCAGATTCATCTGTGGAGTAAATCTAAAATCTAAAATCTAAAATCTAAAATCGACTGACGAGGTTTTAGGGTTGGCAGGGGCGGAGGTTGCAGTCGAATGCCAAGCTGGGGTATGTTGAGTGCGATCGCGCAAGAATTCAACAAAAGTCCTTACGCTTTCACTCCTACCTACTTTCGCTCAAAACCAGCCCTCTACCACCACGCAAGCGGAGTTATCAGTTCGTAGTGTTAAGTTGTGTGTTAAGAAATTGGTACGGTGTCAATGAATTTATTCGCGCTCGTTCAAAGGAAGAGTTGTAAGTGTTGAATTTTGAGTATTGATGTCGCAATTCTCAACTCAAATCTCAATATTGCTAACTCGATAAAAGCCTCCTTATTTCTATCTCTCAGATTTATCTGCTGAGCATAACTCATAACTCTGTACGGGCGGGTTTAACTACTTTATCTGTAACAGTTAACAGTGAATAGTCAACAGTTAACAGTGAACGGTCAACAGTTAACTTTCCTTCCACCCTGCACCAACTCACAGCTAATAACTCTTCAAGCTACTACTAATTACAGTCTAAGTCAGAGGCACTATGAGTGCGTAAGTGTCTCTAACTTGCTGCCAGTTTTTTGAGGAAATTGAATGACAAAGCAGATAGTTATAGCAGAGCAGCATCGCATTGCTGCCGTCTTTTCAGAAGATCAAATCCAAGAACTTGTGGTAGCCACAGGCAGCCACCAAGTCAGTGACATTTACTTGGGAATTGTTGAAAATGTACTCCCTGGGATAGATGCGGCGTTCGTCAATATTGGCGATCCAGAACGTAACGGGTTTATGCACGTCACAGACCTCGGCCCGCTGCGCCTTAAACGCTCGGCAGGAGCAATTACAGAACTCCTGACCCCCCAGCAGAAAGTGGTGGTACAGGTAATGAAAGAACCGACGGGCAGCAAAGGCCCCCGGCTGACAGGCAACATTACCCTGCCAGGCCGCTATTTGGTACTGATGCCCTACGGCAGGGGAGTCAATCTCTCGCGGCGGATTAAGTCGGAAGCCGAGCGCAACCGCCTCAGAGCCCTGGCTATTTTGGTGAAACCGGCCGGGATGGGGCTGCTGGTACGCACCGAAGCTGAAGGGATGACTGAAGAAGCGATCATGGAAGATTTGGAAGTCCTGCAAAAACAGTGGGAAGCCGTTCAACTTGAAGGCGGTACTTCGCGGGCGCCGGCACTGCTCAACCGGGATGACGATTTTATCCAGCGGGTGCTGCGAGATATGTTCAGCGGTGACGTGAATCGGATTGTGGTGGACTCGCAAAATGGAATTAAGCGGGTGAAGCAGCAGTTGATGAGCTGGAACGGTGGTAAACTTCCTGCGGGAGTTTTGATCGACCACCACCGAGAGCGCGCCTCGATTTTAGAATTTTTCCGGGTTAACGCTGCGATTCGAGAAGCCCTCAGACCAAGGGTTGATTTGCCTTCGGGTGGTTATGTGATTATCGAGCCGACTGAGGCGCTGACGGTGATAGATGTCAACTCTGGCTCGTTTACTCGATCGGCGACGGCTAGGGAAACGGTACTCTGGACAAATTGCGAAGCAGCCACGGAAATTGCTAGACAACTGCGGTTACGCAATATTGCCGGGGTGATTATTGTTGACTTTATTGACATGGAATCCCGCCGCGATCAGTTGCAGGTGCTGGAACATTTCAATAAAGCTCTCAAAGCTGACAAAGCTCGACCGCAAATCGCTCAACTGTCGGAATTGGGACTGGTAGAACTCACTCGCAAGCGCCAAGGTCAAAATATTTACGAGTTGTTCGGCCACAGTTGTCCTACTTGCAGCGGGTTGGGTCATCTGGTGCGCTTGCCAGGGGAAGAAGACTTCGCCGCAGCGGTGCGGGAATCGGCCGATCGCACTGTTGCTACATCGAACCGCGTTTTGTTGAATTTGCCCGAAGGATTGGAACGCCGCAGCTTGACGCCTGTGGCGGCTGCAACTCCTGCACCAGTGCGGGAAGAACGCCCCCCCGAACCTGCTCGGGCTGCTTGGGAACCTCCGAGTCAGAGCGAAAGTTTGGATTTTGAGACCGGCAGTAACGCCTCGCCTTTGGACTTGCTCAACCATCCCAGCTATCAGGATTTGGGGAACGGAACTAGACGGCGCCGCCGCCGCCGGATTGGCGAAGAGCCTTTTGCTCTCCCGGCGGAGGAGGAACCTGTACGCAGCAAGTTGCGGCTGCCGAATACTTCGAGCGCGCCCGTCGCGGATACGCGCTCTGAGTATCTCGCACCCCCCGGTATCCGGGCCGCGTCGGAGGGCTTCGGGCTGGTGAATATGGCGACTGTGGGCAGGCGCGAGGATTTCGATCGCGTGCGTCCCGCTAAGTCTGAGTTGATGAAGCCGATGGTGGAGCCTCCAGAGGTGATTTCGGTGGAAATGACGGCGGAGGAGCAGGATGTTTATGCCCTGATGGGGGTTTCTCCTTTGGTGCTTACGGATCGCAGCGTGAAAAATCCTAAGAATGCGATCGTTTCGGTGACTCTCCCCGGAGCGGCCCCGAACAAGCCGCCTTTCGAGCAGCTCGAATTTGAATTTGAACCGACGGCGCCTGCACAAAATGCACAGGAACGGGATTATTATCCAGAAAGGTCGGTAGTTGAGCCTGTATTTTCTGAGGATGATGAGGCTCAAATTTACGGCGAGAGTTCGATCGACCAAACTGATGGTTTTGATCCGATGGAGGAACCCAGCGATGTGATGGGCGAATCCTATGAGCCGATCGAATCCTATGAGCCGATCGAATCCTATGAGCCGATCGAATCCTATGAGCCGATCGAATCCTATGAGCCGATCGAATCCTATGAGCCGACGATCGAACTCAATGAGCCGATCGAACTCAATGAGCCGATCGAACCCAGCCAACCCAGCGAACCCAGCGAACCCGAGGAGCCGGCTATCAACCGTCGCCGCCGCCGCCGCTCGTCAGCCGTTGTGGATGAGTGATATGAAGTCAGAGGGAAGAAGGAAGAAGTCAGAGGGAAGAGGAAAGAAGGAAGAAGTAGAAATTTTTACTCTCTTCCCATCTTTCCATCTTCCCCTTTCCCCCTCTGGCTCGAACACTCTACTAATTGCGGGTGTGGATGAAGTCGGACGAGGCGCTTTGTTCGGGCCGGTGGTGGCTGCCGCCTGCATTTTGCCCGACGAAGTTCTCGATGAATTAGCAAGTTGCGGGGTGCGAGATAGCAAGCAGTTGAGTGCCGCAGCCCGGAGTCGCTTAGCTGTGAAAATCCGGGCTGTGGCTGTTGACTGTCAAATTGGTGCGGCTTCGGTGCGGGAGATCGATCGCCTCAATATTTTGCAGGCTTCTTTGTTGGCGATGAAACGGGCGATTTTGAAGTTGAAGGTGACGCCGGATTTGTGTTTGGTTGATGGGAATCAAAGGATTCCCAATTTGGCGATCGAGCAAGAGACGATGATTAAGGGTGATGCGCGATCGATTCAGATTGCTGCTGCTAGTATTGTGGCGAAAGTTTGGCGCGATGAATTAATAGTACGTTTGGCTGTTAAGTATCCTGAATACGACTTGACAAATAACAAAGGATATGGTACTGCTAAACATAAGTTAGCTTTGGAACGTTGCGGTGTATCTGTCTTTCACCGGCTGTCCTTTAGTCCTTGCCGAAAATAGTTAGTTGTAGGAAATACTCAGCATTTACTAAAGCTTGAGCTTACAACCATAGCAATCCTAAATCATTTGTGAATTTCATACTCCCGAGCGGGTTCGGGGAGGGTTGGGGTGGGGTAAAAAATTTACGAATCCTGCAACGATTGCTATACGAGTTCCAAGCAATTGTCACAGGTTTATTAAGTATATCAAGCAGGCACAAATCAAAAGTATCCTACGGAAAATTTGCCCATCCTGCGCCCGTTCAAGGGGGAAAGTGCTACGGCTGACGATGCAGAAGTTCATCAAGGCGACAAGATTATTCCCCTAGAAATCTTCCCTACTCCCATCTACGATCGACAAGGAAATATTGTTTATGCTATCAACACTCTTCAAGATATCACGGAACGCCAAAAAGCTGAGACAGAACGCTAAAAGTTCATTGAGGAGCTCTTTGAGGTCAATTGCAGTTTAGAACTTTCACCCTGAGGCAGAATTAGAAATTGCGGAGGCGACTTGTCGCTTTCCAATGAGTTTTTAGCTTTTTTGGGATGTGACAGTATTGTTGATATTAAATTGCCAAAAGCGGTGGAGTTGGAAATGTCGGTTTTGTTTTCTGACATCCGCGATTTCACTACTCTCTCGGCACAAATGACACCGCCAGAAAATTTCAAATTTATAAATTATCATCTGATACCAATTTACTATGAAGTTGCACTTAATATAGCTTCAAGGATATAGTCCCAACCACAGAGAGATAAAACTTCTTCATTCGTGAGAGATTGGATAATTGTATTTACCTGTTCTTTGAGTTTATCTAAACTCGAATATTTTTCCCACTTGAGGTCTTTTTTTGTAGGCTCCCACAATCTTTCAATCGGATTTAATTCAGGACTATAGGCAGGTAAATATATTGGCATTACATGGTCAGCCCCGTCTAATAATAGAGCTTTATGGAAGCTACCATTATACATGATAATTAGATGAAAACTCTCTGAGTATTTTTGACCAAATTCCTTTAAAAACTCTTGAAAACAGTTGTAATTGACCTGAGCAAATTCTTGATAATATTGTTCACCTGTTGCTGGCTCTACGACTCCATAAATATAAAACTTTCCTCGTTTCCATTGCTTTTTGCCAATGGGTTTTACCCCCTTTAATGTAATCATTCTGCCGGGCATAGTAATCAATCCAAATCTACTCTCGTCCTGACACCATATCCTTACAGGCTTGGAGTTTCCGAAATATTTAATCATTACTTTGATGAGTTCACATAGTTTTTTTTTGAAGCTTGCCTGCACCTCTTCGTTCGCTTTGTCACTTTGGGGTCTTGGGACTTTCAGGTCAGCTTTCAATTTATAATGAACTAGGTCATGTACCACTTTATAGCTCACTTTGATTCCGCATTCTTTTTCGAGCCCGGTCTGTAATTTGCCCTAACTTGTTTCTCCCTGTGGTTCTGGCAATTTTTTGATTAATTTTTCTCGGACTGAGGGTGGAATATGTGGAGTCTTTCCGGGAGCTTTTTTTATGCTAAGTAATTCATTAATTCCACCTTGTTTGTAAGCTCTTAACCAACGATATATTGTTGAAGAGTCTCGTTTCAACATCGTGGCTAATTCTGCTCTTTTTGGGATTTTTTTGGTGGCCAGCCAGTATAATACCAGTAATTTTTCTTTATTTACGGCGGTCGCACTCCGTTCGAGTCGATGCTCTAGTTCCTCAACGGTTTCCTGGATTTGTACCTGAAGTTTGTTCGCCATATTGGATTTCCTCTACTTTTACCCTATATTTTAGTGTACCTTCATAGTGAATTGGTATGAGTCTAATGGACATTTATGTAAAAAAAATGAGTCAACTTCGCGAACACATAGAAAGACATCCCTCAGAAACTACTCGGCTATTGGGTCTAAACTCTGACAAACTTATAGGGCTAATTACTCACGCAGAAAATCTGTATAACCAGCAGAAAAAAGTTCAAGATAATTCTAAAATTCGCATCATCAAATGCGGAGGTGGTCGCCCACCGAAATTAGATATTGCCGATCCAATTATCCTAATTTTGGTATATTTACACCATCTTCCCACATTTCAAATGTTAGGAGTTTAATTTGGAATCAGCGAGTCAGCAGCTAATTATATCTTTCACAAATGATAAAATTTTTTAGAGAACTGTGGTTAGAACAGGTAAAAAAAAATGATTCCGAATGGCAATGGCTTCTTGAAATATTGAGTGAATTTGAGTGAATTGTAAATAGCTAGGAACAGCCAAGAGAAAGAGCTACAGACTCTACTATAAAGAGCAGAAAAAATACTATTCAGGTCAGAAAAAAACATACCTTAAAAAAGCAAATAGTTGTAATGCCGAACTGGAAATAAATTGTTGATGTAGTAGTTGGAGAAACTGGCCCAACTGCGGACATAAAAATTTTGAGTTCCCGACGAAAAGAATGGAATTTAGAGCAAAAATTTCAAGGGGACAAACCTTATGTAGGGTAACTATTAATTGATACTCCTCACAAAAAAACTTCAAGTATAAATATTACAGATGTTCAAAAAAAAGCCAACAAACAAAAGGCTAGAAAAAGAATAATACTAAAGCCTATGATTAAGTTGTGAAGATTTATAGAGTAGCAGAGAGATTTCGCTTAAAATCTGGCAATTACGAAGCAGTAATTATGGTCGTATGTGGATTAATAAGATGGCGGATTGGTGCAATGGTTATATGTCAATAAAATCGATAGAAACCGGAAAAAAATAGTAATAATAATGTCATAAAAATTGCTATTTATGATTAATATAGTCTTCAAACCCTTATTTAACTGTTAGTTTCTTGTCCGAAGCTCGAAGCCAGCTTCGGACAAGAAACCAAGCGGAGAAAAGGTTTGGCAGTTATTGGAGATGTCTATTCAGTGAGTTCTCGTCACAAGGCTCAGAAAATCCGTACTCTTCAAGTTTTCCATCTCGTCGAACATCACAGGTTGCACAGTGGAATGAACCTCCAAAGGTGTAAAAGTGTCGGAAATCAACAGGAATTACTTTAAAGCCCAAATCTTTCAGGAGTTTCTGCATCGGTTCTTCCTGCTTTTCCACAACAATCCGTTTTGTATCCAAGGACAGAAGATTCATACTGATCCACTTGCTAGCAATGGGAAGTTTCCAAGAGTCTGGCGTGGTGGGTTGGGCTGCTTCGACCAGATCCCAGCCAGCTTTCTTGAAGATTTCGCTCTGATAACACGGTCTTTCCGGGTTAACTAGCGCTAATCCAGGCTTTAGGGGTACAAAGCTGGCATCAATGTGCATTGGATTGAAATCCTTGAACTTGAGTGTATGAACCCTAAACTTGTCGCCGAGGTGCTGCTTAAGCCAAGTAATCCCGATTTCGTTAGTGACGTGAGAGCGCTGCACAAATAGGTCGCGCCCACAGCGCACAATATCAGCAGCATCAAAGCAGGGTTCAAACTCTGTTGTCACATACTGCCCAATTTCAACTAATGCTTCTTGCTCTTCTGGCGATTTGGCAGCGAATTCAAAATCGTAGAGCTCCTCTGACATTAAAGGTTTCGGAGCTGTTGTCCACTTGGCTCCTCGTTTGAGGTACTCTTTCATTAAAGAACGATATGCACGATATTCAAAGAAACGCGATCGCCACGCCATTGGAGCCTCGATAATTTCATTGCCGATAACAATCAGGACATCGCGAGGCATGGCAGCATACAACCCCGAAGCTTCAAAATCTGGAGTTTTATACGAGTTAGAAAAGTCAACTATATCGGGTCGCCGCACGGTTACACCTTCGGCTTCTAAAATCTTGCAGAACTCATTGAGTTCCTTTGATGCTGTCTCAACTAGGTCTTCAGGGAAAGGTTGACCCCCATACTCTTGAAAAAAATTCCAGTATCGGGGTGGGGCATCCACCTTAACATTCGCTTCAAATTGTGGTACTACAGAGCCTTCAACGCGACCGACAATTACTTCTTGGAGAGTATCCCATTCATTGTAGCTGTTAACCACAGGGAGTTTTCTGTCAGAAATTACACTTGCAGCCGTTCTTAATGGTAAATTGCTTGCCATCTTGTGCGATCTCTCTTGGGTTTCCGTCCATCATAATAACAGATTGTTGGGGAATTTTTAACTAAGAAAAAAGTCGGAAAAGTCTGAGGGGCGACGACATCAACTAAAAAATAAAGTCGATCAGTTTCATAGCCTTTAGACCTCGTTAATAGTAATGAAGCTTATTGTTATTTATTTTTATTAATTCCGCTAGAAATTCCATAGAAATGTACTGGAAACTCATCCCAGTTTGACCCAACCTAGGACTGTAAAGAGTATGTCCTTAGTCCCAACGCGATCGCATTATGGTATTTTTGTTTGCATTGAGATAGACGCCAGCTAAACACCAGAGCCAGCGTATTTCAAGACATAGGCAATTACCAAACC
Source organism: Microcoleus sp. D3_18a_C4 (assembly GCF_036702415.1). NCBI lineage: Bacteria > Bacillati > Cyanobacteriota > Cyanophyceae > Oscillatoriales > Microcoleaceae > Microcoleus > Microcoleus sp. D3_18a_C4. Next base: position 96,237 of record NZ_JAUBTI010000016.1, read on the forward strand.
TGTAGGCTCTACTTTTGGAGCGACGGCTTTTTGACCTTATAGTACCCCAGGGACGACTTTTGCAAGAGGTCTAATATCTCTTGGGCAAACAACAAGACAATTGGAGAAATTTCCCCAACTACCTCAAAATATCGACGAGCTATTGCCTCGGAGCAGTTTGAGTAATGAAACAGCTAGGAGAGAATCTCTAGTTTCGTCTATTTTACTAGAGATTGTTCGTTAGAATATCAGCCAGAGTTTTAAAGCCGTATCTCTGGGGACACCGGGTAGTCGCCAGGTCTTTCCCCACCAATCTAGAACCCACTAAATACTCTTTTTCCATTTTATTCTGGCACCACGATAGGACTGTATCCATGTAAGGGGTTTGGACGCCAGCTAGCTCGGCAATGCCACGAATAACAACCAGATTAAACGGCACATCTTCTGTGAGAAAACGCTGATTGAAGTTTGGCATATACTTGCCATCTATCGTTGGGAGCATTGGATGAGTAATGCCTTCATATCTAGAGTTGGTCGTAGTGGTTGTCATTAAGTTCGTTCGATCTTTAATGTAATTTCCGTAATGGATGATATCCCACTCGTACAAAGGAATCACATGAGAAAGATCGACATCGGGAAATTCTGTTGCGATCGAGTAGCTAATCTTCAGAACCTCATCACTGATCTTGTCAACCAGTTCTGATGTAGATTCATCAATCCCATGATACAACAGGGGCGGTTCTTCAAGGGGACTGCCATTCCAATTTTTCCAGCGCCCATACATCATTGGAGGATGGCAATAGTTCGGTGACATAAGCGTCATCCCAAGTAAGTGTCCTGAGACAACGAGTTTTGGCAGATCTCCCAAAAGGCTTTGCAGACACCCAACTGGATCTGCGATCCTCACCTGAGTGACATCGCCCTGTAGCGCACCAGCCAGTTGTTTTTTGGTACCCAAAATATTCACATCCTTACCCAACTCCACTAGGCGGCAGATCCAGGGTAGGGATTCAAAATTCATCACCACACAGGTATTGACCTTTGGCCCTAATGCTTTCCTTACATCAAATTCAAATCCACTTTGGCCAGGGAGACCGACGATAATGGCTCTTTCCTCAATGTAGCGGGCCAGTAAGTTCAGGTACTGCCAATGTAGAAAAGCCGGAAGAGCCAAGATAATGAGGTCACAGTGGCGGGCTGCCTCTTCTGGGTTATCAGTGACCAGAAACGGATTGGCTACGAAGTTAACCCGATCGTCGTTTTCATTCCAAACAGTGACCGTCAATCCGTGACTGTTCATCTGCTCTCGCCATCTACAAACTTTATCAGCCTTGTCGATGAAAACCCGAACTTCCACACCCGGATGCATCGAAATAATTCCCGCTAGAGCATGGGAACCACTACCAGCGCCACAAATCAGAACTCGCATCGGCTCAACCATAGTTGGCATTGATTTTCCCTAGATATATGGAATATGTTTCACCAGAATACAACGAGAAGGCGTTACCGTTTTTGAATTATTATCAATCGGAGACGAACACCCCTGGGGAGTAAGTCCATTCAGCCTCAATCACTTCCATAACACAAACTGGAGATCAACTAATGAAACCTTATATTCCCATCCTGCTCGGTACCTATAGAAAGGGGCGGCAGAGCCTCAAGGTAGCCGAGTGGATTCTTGCACGCATGCAAGATCGTGATCGACTGAAAACAGAGCTCATTGACCTAGAGACCTATCAACTTCCGATCATGGAAGAGCGATACGATCCTCACATGGAAAAACCTCCCTCCAATCTGCAACAGTTTTGCGAAAGGCTCAGTCAGGCTGATGGGGTGTTGATTGTGGCACCGGAATATAAAGGCAGCTATCCCGGTATTCTCAAAAATGCTCTGGATTACATACCGCCTCAGGCATGGAAACACAAACCTGTTGGCATCTGTACAGTATCCGCAAGCCAATTTGGTGGGATCAATTGTCTCGCTCAATTACGCCTCCTCAGTCTGGCTTTGGGGGGCTTACCGATCCCCGAGCCATTCCCCATTGGTCAAGTCCGCGAGATGTTTGATGAGCAGGGAGATGTGCGCGATGTAAGGCTCAATGCAGAACTCGATGATTTTATCAATGCACTGCTTTGGTATACCGAGGCTTTGGTCAACAAACGACAGATGGACGTAGCTCATTAGGGATTGACTCGAGTGGTTGAGGTTCTGACGGGGTGACAACCCCGTCAGCTTGAAGTCTCTGCGATCAGGCAGACAGCTCTACGGTGACATTTGTTTGATCGGGGAGCTCATCCTCTAGTTGCTGCAGACGAGGGTACTGATAAACACAGAGGGTTGCGATGACAAGCAACCCCCCCATGACTATATCTAAAAGAGCAATGCCACGACCTGGACCGATCCCAATCATCTGAACAAAGGTGTTTGCCAACAACCCATCTGAGGTCATCAAGGGTTCAAAAACAAGCTCGTCCAGAGGACCAGCTATGGCATACCCCAGGGTTATACCAGCAGTAGCCAGTGGCTCCTGTAGACTAAACACGCGACCTTGGACCTCAGGTGCAACTTTTTTCTGGAAAATCACTTGTACCAAGCCTGTGATAATGGGAAACATCATACACAAGAAAAAATCAGCGATCGTAAATAGATAGATGGAGGGGCGTAATCCTGACACTACGATAAACAGCCCAGCAGCTACCATACATCCAAATAAGGTTTTGATGTGGTGTGCTTGTGATTTCCAAATCCCCATCAACAAGCTTCCAACCACTAGACCACAACTACTGATAGAGAGCACAGTTCCCAATCCCGTTGGCGATGTCAGCGTCAAAATCAGAGGGGTTGATAATACACTAAAGGCTCCGATGACAATGTTGGTGGTCGCTAAGAAAATCATCAGTCCTAAAAGTCCAGGTCTCGTGATTAAGTACTGCCAACCATAGACCACTGCCTCGAAAAAGGGTTGAGGTTGAGTGGGTTCTCCATCATCGCCAATCTCAGGGAATCGCAGGAGAACAAGGGGGACAAGCGCAATAACTAAAGTGGCAAAGTCAATTAGAATAATGCCTTCAAGGTCGATCGCTTCCAGAAGGATCCCGGCGACAAAAGGCGCAATGATTTTAGCGACAGCGCCTCCCAATCTTGTCAGGCCACTGGCGCGGATCAACTGGTCTTTCGGAACAAGCAATGTTGTCGCAGACAGATAAGCCGTAGATTGAAATGCCTCAAAGCAGGAACTGAGGGCAGTAATGCCATAAAGAGTCCAGATTGAAAGACGATCGCTAACAAATAGCCAAGCAACAGTCAGGGTACATAGCCCTACACAGGAGTCTGCAACGATCATCGTCCAACGTCGGCTCCAACGGTCAACGAAGACCCCCGTCACTGGAGAGATTAGTAGGCCCGGCACGCTGCTACACAGAATGAGCAACCCAAACTCGGTGACCGATCCTGTTTGTTGATAGATCCAGAGGTTGAGACCAAACGCCGATAGGCGAGAGCCAATGAGGGAGACACATTGGCCGATCCAAACCAAGAAAAACACTCTGATCTCGTTAAAGGAACGATAGAACTCTAGCAACTATGTGGAGCCTCCAAGGTTAGCCAATAGTTAACATTTTAGAGGATAACTAGAGTTGTGAGTTTATTCAGAGGCTAAAAAAAGCACAACATTTCTGATAACATAACTTATAAAAATAAAAAACTATAGCAATCCTTGCAGGAGTCGTAAATTTTTTACCCCACCCCAGCCCTCCCCGAACTCGCGGTCCGGGAGTAAGAAATTCACAAATGATGCGAGGATCGCTATATAGCATGGTTGCAGTATCTCCAGGGAAATCCGCCTAAGCTAGTTGTCTCAGGACAGTTGTTTGGGATTACTGCTCGTGTGAAACAGGAAGAAATCGCTCAAACTAATTATTGTCTGGCTAGTCAGGATTTGTAAGGTTTTGGGGAAGCTTTTCCGAGTGGAAAAAATCTTCAAAAGAAGACAACTGAGGATTAATGATGGTGTTGCTATCGCTGCATTGTCCGGGAGTTTTCTGTATTGTGTCGCGTAAATGTATCAGAACGAACCCATGTCTGGACTAATGTCGAGAAGAGTAGTTGCAAGCAGCGGAGAATCGACCCGAGAGATTGAGGAGCAACAGGTTCATACAGTAGCCATTGTGGGACTCGGACCTAAGGGGTTCTATTGCTTTGAAAGGCTCTTGGCCCAGTTCAATGCTCGCCCTTTGAACACTCCTCTTCATATTCATGTTTTTAATCGTTCCCCTCATTTTGGGGCTAGCCCTATTTACGATCCGGATCAGCCTGAATACATCAAGGCCAACATTAACGCTGCGGTGATTGATTTGTGGGATGCACCCGATCCACCGATCGTAGCCGGGAGAGGAACCAACTTTGTGGACTGGTACCATGAGACGGTTCAGCCACCTCAGCCGTTGACGGGGGAAGAGTATCTCTCCAGGAGCGTTATAGGCCGCTATCTCATGGAGGGATTTCGTCATCTCCTCAAACAGCTTCCCTTGAATGTAACAGTTTTCTGTCATGTGGCAGAGGTGGTTGATATTCGACCCCAACAACAGGGATATGAACTAGAGTTTGTGGCCCAGAAGGGATATACGGAAACTATTAAAGTTGACAAGATCCTGCTTGCTACTGGTCATTCTTCCCTCACAGCGGGCTATGAGGAAAAGCGCTATCACGACTTTACTCAACAGCATAAGAGCGCAACATTCATCCCGTTTGTGTATCCCGTAGTAGAGGTTATGGGCCGGGTTTCAGCAGGTGCCAAAGTCGCTATGAAGGGCATGGGATTGACGTTTATCGATGCGGTTCTTGAATTAACTGAAGGTCGCGGTGGTCGTTTTGAGCGCTCAACGGACGGGACACTGTCTTACATAGCCTGTGGCAAAGAACCCCGATCGATCTTCCCCTTTTGTCGTAGTGGTCTGCCGATGGTGCCTAAAGTTGATAGGGTGATTGATTTACCACCGCTCACTTTTTTGACTGACAATGCGTTGGCTAACCTGAGGCTGCAGGCACCTGGGGGCAAACTTGACCTGGAGAGGGATCTATGGCCTCTTGTGGAGTTGGAGATGCAGCTTTGCTACTACCGAGTGGAGATGAAGACTGATGAGGATCGAGACCGACTGGTAGCTTGCGGGAATGATGCGGAGGCGGTACGCCAGGTCATTGATGCCTACCTGTTGGCCCATCCAGAGCAGGCTCGATTTGACTATTGGCAGGTGCTGGAGCCAATTGGTGACCGTCGTTTTGCGACTGGAGAAGAGTTAACCCACTTTATCGGACGCTACATGGAGCAAGAAATTGCCCGCGCTTACCGAGGCCCCACGCAGTGCGGTATCCGGGCTGCTATCGATATTTGGTATGAAGTCCGCAAAACGTTGGGTTTAGTTCTACAGTTTGGGGGGCTCACCCCAGAGTCACACAAAAAGTTAGTAGAGTACTACTTCCCCAGGTTCAAACGAGTTTCCTTTGGCCCTCCCATTCTTAATATTGAAAAGCTCCTGGCTCTCCTAAAGGCTGGATTTTTGGATTGTTCAGTGGCACGTAGCCCTCGCCTACGGCTCGATGAGGTCAATGAGTGTTTTGAACTTCTGTGTGATGAAATTCCTAAAGCTGTGGTGCAAGTTGATACTCTGATTGATGCTCGGTATCCAGATATAGATATCTCTCGAGATGTAACTCCTCTCTACCAGAATCTTTTCCAACGTGGCACGATCGGGCTTTACGAAAATAAGTCGATGGTCCAAAATCAGCAAGGGTATTACTCGGGCGCGATCGATATGACTGAGCAGACCCAATTTGTTGTCAATAGAGAGGGGGTTACCAACGAAGATATTGCCGTGATTGGCATTCCCACTGAGGGAAACTTAGTCGGTAATTTTGCTATGCTGCGGGATAGCTACTCAGGGATCTGGGCTGTAGAGGTGATCGAGCAGTTACGATGCCGAGAGCAATCCTGGTTGACCCAAAAGATGGAGAAGGTCCTGTAGGAGTTGCACAGCAAAGATTGACAGAGTTGTCAGGCTGTCTTACGATCGCCATCGCGTCTTGTTAGTCAAATCTATAAGTAGGTTTTTCAATGGTTGCCAATCCCCCTGAAGATATGCCCCGCATTGCCCCACACCTGTTCTACGATGACGTGGGTGCTGCTATTGACTGGCTGGTTGAAGCGTTTGGCTTTGTAATTCGTGTGAGAATGACTGATGATAACGGCCTAGTTGTCCATGGTGAACTGGAAGTTGAGGATAAGAATAGCCTCGTCATGCTAGGTCTTGCCGCCGAGAACGCGGCTTGGGAAAGTCCGCGAACCCTGAATGGACTGATCAGCCAACGACTCTACATTTATGTGGATAATGTCGATGCCCACGCTGAGCGTGCTCGCAAAGCAGGAGCCAAGTTCGTCTACGAACCCGTTACCCACTTCTATGGCGATCGTGTTTATGAGTGCGAAGATCCAGAGGGGCACCGTTGGAAGTTTGCTCAGCACGTTCAAGATGTAGATATGAGTACCTTGAAGCGTCCCCCTGATATAAAGTAAAAAATGAAAGCGGTGCGGTCAAAACCAGTTGGTGATGTATAGACAATTTCTCTGCGCCCCCGCGTCCCCGTGTCAGTCTCAACCAACTATTTATGACCACACCCAAATGAAATTGTCAGGACTTACGCAACTGTCACAGCGATCGCCCGCCCGTCTTGCGCCAAGGTTTTAGCGAAGGCTGGGCGTTTTTGTTGTTGAATCAGGTAATTTGATAGTAAGCCATGCTTGATTTGATAAACAGTTTTGCCTGTAGAATATTTATTTATAAAAATTTTTACCAGAGTATAGCATGAGCAAGCTGCTAGCATAGTAAGATATAATTTTGCTGAAGAAGCATACACAATTGCTATGTGGAAACCAATTTTTGTGAAAGTCATCCTGGTTGTTGTCTTGAGTGTTTTCCTAGCTCAATTCAATGTTAGTAGTGCTTTAGCGCACAATGCACCAGATATAGACCGAAAACCCACAAAGAATAGACCCCTTCCTGAACTCCCAGATTTGTCAGGTTCCGAAGTTCAAGATTCGTCCGCGCCCGATGTCTTACGTAGTTTGCCCGCGCCCGGTGTCTTACGTAGTTCGCCCGCCGAAGCACGCCCGAAAGGGGTTGAGCATTTATCCGATCTGTTCTTGAGGACACGCTCTCAAGCCGATCGAGCATACGATATTGAAAAGCTCAAAAAGTTCGATGATGAAGTATATGGGGATAGGTAATATGGGCGAAGAAGCCAACTGAGTTTAGACTATCCCTCTTGTCTCAATCTCGGAAAAAGAATAGCCGAAATTATTTTAGTGAAGGATATTATTCTGAGATTGACAAAGGGGGCTATTTTCCTCTGCTTAGCGTAACAGAAAAAGGTTATAGCAGCCCTCAATGATTCGCGAACAAGGAAATTCTGAAACTGCTGTCCTTTGTAGATATCTATCTTCTCTCACTCTCCGAAAACTTTGGCCATTTCCGAATTCTAGAACTTTTGTATGCGAAGCGATCGCCAGATTTTTTTCTAATAACAAATACAACGAGCAAATTTTTGTAATAAGATAGCTGGCATTAGTCAAAAGTCTCTACCCAATAGCAAAAGGGGAAAGTTAATAGAACTTTCCCCTTTTTGTGCAAGAAACCTAATCATACCAAATCGGTATCGTAAACCCCTTTAATCCTTCTGGTAATGGGTAATGGGTAATGAAAATTCCAAACCCATTACCATTTATACCCATTGGTGACAAGTTAAGGCTGTAAGTCTTTTGTCAAGAGGCTTTCGGAGAGTTCTTAAAAAAGAATTGGTCAGAC
>NZ_JAUBTI010000017.1:0-99987 GCF_036702415.1 Microcoleus sp. D3_18a_C4
TGAAAGTCGGCTCGATCGAATCCATGACGTGGCGATCTACTGACTCCTTTAAGATACAAGGGGCGGGTTCACCAACAGATTTAACGGGTATAGACAGGTTAAATAAACCCGCCCTCCAGGTTTTTCTAGTTATTTTGAAAGAGGTAGATTGGGATTGATGGTGGCGCGGGGGCGGGTTTATGAGATTGTGGGTTTTTGGCAATTATTTTCGGTGAACCCGCCCCTACAGAGTTATTGAAAATGGTGCAATATATCAGTTTAATATTACATTATGCACCATTTTCATACATCCTGTAGGGGCGGGTTCACCAACAGATTTAACGGTGCAGACAGGTTAAATAAACCCGCCCTCCAGGTTTTTATCGTTATTTTGAAAGAGGTAGATTGCGATTGATGGTGGCGCGGGGGCGGGTTTATGAGATTGTGGGTTTTTGGCAATTATTGTCGGTGAACCCGCCCATACAAAGTTATTAAGAATAGTGCAATATATCAGTTTAATATTACATTATGCACCATTTTCATACATCCTGTAGGGGCGGGTTCACCAACAGATTTAACGGTGCAGACAGGTTAAATAAACCCGCCCTCCAGGTTTTTCTAGTTATTTTGAAAGAGGTAGATTGCGATTGATGGTGGCGCGGGGGCGGGTTTATGAGATTGTGGGTTTTTGGCAATTATTGTCGGTGAACCCGCCCATACAAAGTTATTAAGAATAGTGCAATATATCAGTTTAATATTACATTATGCACCATTTTCATACATCCTGTAGGGGCGGGTTCACCAACAGATTTAACGGTGCAGACAGGTTAAATAAACCCGCCCTCCAGGTTTTTCTAGTTATTTTGAAAGAGGTAGATTGGGATTGATGGTGGCGCGGGGGCGGGTTTATAATATTGTCGGTTTTTGGCAATTATTGTCGGTGAACCCGCCCCTACAGAGTTATTGAAAATGGTGCAATATATAGCTCACATTTTGCACCATTTTTCTGCCTCCTGTAGGGGCGGGTTCACCAACAGATTTAACGGTGCAGACAGGTTAAATAAACTCGTCCTCCAGGTTCTTATAGTTATTTTAAAAGAGGTAGATTGGGATTGATGGTGGCGCGGGGGCGGGTTTATGAGATTGTGGGTTTTTAGCAATTATTGTCGGTGAACCCGCCCCTACAGAGTTATGTTTTTTACTTCCGTTAACAATGGCAACGGTAGATTTTCACATACTAACTCTGCACAATTCCACTGACGCAAATACTCATATACTTCAGAAATAATCGCATTTGCTGCATCTAAATCTCCTGCTTGAGAAGCATGATAGTGCGATCCGATTAGGGGCTTAATATCCTCGATATCTTGCCATTCCGATTTTGGTTTGAGGGGAATGCTAATATAATAACTATAGGCTTGGCTGTGGGCGGTACGGAGATTTTCAGGATTTTGATTTAGCAGGTACTCGCCCTTTTCTCGGACTAGGGGATGCAAGTGATAGGATTTGAGGTGGCGATCGTAATATAGCAATTGCCTGCGCTTCAGTGCCTGAATAATATTTTCTTTAAGTTCATACTTGCTAACTTCTGGCATTTGAGCGCTAATCCCGGCCAAAGATAGCGGATATTCTGAGGTTTGATAGACAGAAATTCGGCTGAGACAAGTTTGCTCGCTGTCGCCCAGACGCGCTATCATTTCATCGATCGCGCTTTCAATATCTCGAATCAGCAACCAGTCTCTCTGGTGCAGAAAAATCCCGACATTTCCCTGAAACTCGGTATCATCTCGAATCAAGGCGGCTACGAGTTGTAGGGCTTTGGGATGTCCTGAATAGCGATCGCACATTGCGGCTAATTCTTGTGGATTCGCAGTCAGATTAAAAGATTGCAATAGGGCAACTGCGGCATCTCGATCCAATCCGTTTAGCTGGATTTCGCGGGTGACTGTTGACGGCAATTCGGCTAAGCTTTCGCGACTGGTGAAAATAATTTTGCTTTGATGTTCTGTTTCTAATAGTTGTTTGAATAACCAAGCATATTCTGCACAATCGTCTGCGAAATAACCAGCGGCTTTGGCTTCTCCTGTTTTCAAAAGTGTGTCGGCGCGATCGAAAACGAGCAAGCAAGGTTTTTCTCTGAGGATTTTGAGCAGATTTTCAGTTTTTTTGAAATAGTCATTTTGAGCATTGACGGCTGCGGTAATGTCGCCGTTGGAGAGGGTGAATAGCAGGGAGTCAATTGTGCGATCGAAGGGGGGTGCTTTGCCTGTTGCAGATTGCAAGGATTGCCAAGCGGCGCAGGTGAAGGGGGTTTTTTCTGTGTGGATTTGGCGAATTAGTTGGCTGACGAGGGTGGTTTTGCCGATGCCTGGTAATCCGACAATTGAGATGGCGGTGATATCTGAGTTAACGATCGTAGTTTTTAAGATATCCAGTTCTTTTGTGCGCTGTACCCAATTTCTGACGGGGGGTAAGTTTTCTGGGATGGGGAAAGTGCGATCGTTTTCACTGTCTTGGGGGATATCTGCGATCGCGGCTGCAAAAAGAGGTTCAGTTTTTATATTTTTGTAGCCTTCAGCAATGTATTCCCAGTTTTCTATTTCTACAGCTTTGCAAATATTGATAAAGTTTTCTCGTCTAATTCCTTTTCTGCTCCAAAAACGCTTTAAGGTGGCTTTTGAAACTAAAGCGGCAAGACACCAAGCATCCTCAGTTTTATTCCATTCGAGATTGCGTCGCACCATATCAATAATTTTCAATCCTTCTTCGGATGCTCTGAGCAAACCTGCCATTGTTACTCCCATACCATAACTTTGCCGCAATGGAATTATAGCTTGCATCGGAGAGCCGAAAGATGAGCCAAAAGAGCTGAATGAGCCAAATGAGCCTTTTTTGTTGAGCCAAAAAGTGAGCCGTTAAGCCTATACAGATTCAGGATTGCGAAGTATTGTGAAGGGATGAGTTCGGCTTGTGGCTACAGGATCTATTGAGTTTTAGGGTGCACGGCGATGAGGGCGATCGAGGCTGCGGATTGTCTGAGGGCGATCGTAATGTAAAGTTTTATTACAAAAAGCGGGCAAAACGCATAAAAAAATTGCAACTGCCCTGAGAGATATATAGGAAGGCTTGCAAGGCAGGCTTGGCTGGTTTTGACGCAACTATATTTGTGAGGAGATGGGATTATGACGGAATCTATAATTGCTACGCAAGATGGAAAAGTAGGAACAGTTGATGGAACATCAGGAAATTTTTCACAAATAGCAACAAGTAACCTAAATTTCTCTGACATTGCCTTATCTAATAGCGGTGAGCTTTTCGGAATTACGATTGGCAATTTATATAAAATCGATCAAAATTTAGGCTCTGCTTCACTTGTTGGCAACTTTGGTTTAGGTTTTTCTGCTGGGTTGAATGCTTTAGAATTTGCCAACAATATACTTTATGGTGCTGGTGGTTCTAATTTGTACACCATTAATAGCAGTACCGGCGAAGCAACTGTAGTCGCCAACTTGGGGTCAGACTTTGAGAGTAGTGGTGACTTAGTATTTGATGCTACTAATAATCAATTTTTGGCCACCTCAAACGGCTCAACAAACGATAGCTTGTTTTCCGTATCCCTGACAGGTCAAGCAACGAAAATAGGTGATATTGGCTTTACAAATGTTTTTGGTCTGTCATTTGAAAATGGCAATCTGATCGGTTTCACGGAAGATCGAAAGCGAATTACTATCAATTCCACAACGGGAACAGGTACACTGGATAAAAATTTAACGGGTGTTAGCGATCTAATTGGGGGAGCATCGTCTATTCCATCTGCAACACCGACTCCGACTCCAACACCAACTCCCCCAACTCCGACTCCAACACCAACTCCCCCAACTCCGACTCCACCGACTCCGACTCCAACACCAACTCCCCTAACTCCGACTCCGACTCCAACTCCGACTCCGACTCCAACACCCCCAATTTCAACTCCCCCAACTCCGACTCCGGTAGCAACTCCAACTCCCCTAACTCCGACTCCGACTCCAACTCCAACACCCCCAATTTCAACTCCCCCAACTCCGACTCCGGTACCAACTCCAACTCCGACTTCAACTTTACCTCCGAGTCAAATTCCCAAACCCGATTCTAGTAATGAAGTGGATCTAGATCCGCTAAAACTCAAAGTAATTAACGGTCAATTCACATACAACGAAAAAACCAAGCGCTACGAAGCATCCGGTACTATCCAAATCGGGCGCAAAGATGGGCAATTCCCATTAATCGTAGTCCATCAAGGGAAAGTGGAGTATGACCAGTTTACTGTCAATGTTGATGGCATAACTTCTTCTCTTATTGGCCCCAATAGTATCAAAACAGATCCTCTGTTTAAGGGCAAGTTGGATATCGATGTTAAAACTGCAACTGCTTCTTCAATAGAAGAAGATAATAAGTTCGCTAATCAATTTAAAATGGCGGGACTCGATATTGAATTCAACAGCTTAAGTTTGAACTCAAATGCGATTGCTTTGGGAGCTTTGTTTAAGCTGCCTTCAAATGCGGGGGGAGCTAGTGTGGTTTTGAACAAACCAGATGCCTTATTGATAACTCCCAATGAGGTCAAACTAGGTGCTAGCCGGAAGTTATCTTTGCCGAATATCGGTAATAATTTTTTACTAGCCGATCTGTTTCAGGTTAATGCATCAAATTTATCATTAGAATATGTGGCACCTGAAGATAAGTTAAAGTTACAAGGTAAGTTATCATTGCAACAGTTTGCCAATTTATCTGACACTAAACCGACTGCTCTTACCTTAGATTTGTCAGGAGAAGATAATTTTATTGAAATAAAGAATGGCAATACAGAAGTCAAAGGGGAACTTTCTTTCAAAAACTTAAAGCTCATTCCTTATGTCTTGGAAATAACTAAGGGCAAAATTACCACTAACACAGCTAATCAAGACGTAAGAGGTGAAGCAAATATCTTGTTCCTTCCAGCAAGCAATAAGGAACTGATTGCAGGATTAGGTTTCAAAAGCCAACCACCTCCTACGGTATTGAGCTTTGCGACTATCGGAGTAGACAACCTCAACCAACCCTTTGGGACTACTGGCTTATTTCTTCAGCGAGTATCAGGGAGGTATGAGCTTGCCAAATCCAATCCCAATGTTCAGGAGTTTACAGCAGGAGTTGGGCTGACCGGTGGACCTGAGATACCAGTCACACTACCTCCTGGTTTAGGCGGTAGCTTTGAGGGTTCCCTTGTTAACATTGATGCTGATTTGACATTTAGTCGCGATGGTCTTACAGGAAAAGGCAAGCTAACGCTTATTGATGATGATGATGATAGAGTAGCCTCGATCGAAGGTACTAACACACTTAACTGGAACACAGGATTTTACGAAGTAACAGGAAACCTCTCAGCAATAGATGGTGCGATTAAAGCGCAAACTAATGTCAAACTCACTTCTAACTTGGACTTCACCCTGAATGGAAACGGTAGCCTCTCTGTCCCTAACTTTTTCCCCTTAATTGGGGGTAAGCAATTCAGTTCTGGTGATTTCCTGTTCAAGTTTACGAACAATGGAAATCAGTCTGATGACTTTGCGGCTGGTTGGGTTACAAAGATCGAGAAACCATTTGGTATAGAAACCAAAGTGACAGCGGGATTCAGAGTTTTCTTTGATGGTAAAACAGAATGGCTTACAAGGGAGTTGCCTAAAACTAGCAGTTTTACGATTGCCCCAGGCACAAAGTGGCTAGTTATGGGTGCTGATTGGGAAAATGCCAATAGCAATGTCCCTGTTCAAGTTAAAGCACCAAATGGCACTATCTTCAATGAGTCAGACTTCGCTGCTACTGGCAAGATTGCAATTGCTAATGAGTTTACGGACTCCACAACCAAGTCTGTTATTGTACTTAACCCGGAACCGGGAATTTGGGATCTCAAACTGGCTAATCCTAATGGTTTAGGTAATGTACAGTACAAAGCTTTCCGGGATTCCGAAGCTCCTACGATTCAGGTTGCATCCCCATCTAAAGATGTCAGCGGGCAAAACGTCACCATCAATTACAACGCTATAGACTCTGACTCCACTGCCAAAGTTAGCCTGTTCTACGACACTGACAACCAAGGTTTCGATGGCATCCTAATCAAAGATGGCATTGATGCAAAAGACGGTGCAGGTAACTTCGTCTGGAACACTCAAGGCATTGCCACTGGCGATTACTACGTCTATGCAATGGCGATGGATGAAAATAATGCACCTGTTTTCAGCTACTCACCGACACCGATTAAAGTGACAGAATCAGCAGATTTATCGGTCACTAAAACAGCCGATCGCGATACAGCAATACCCGGAACCAACCTCACCTACACCGTTGCAGTCACCAACAACGGCACTGATAACGCTAAGGGCGCAATCCTCACCGAAACCTTGCCAGAGGGTGCTAAATTCGTCTCCGCTAATATCACCCCCACCAAACAGTCAGGAAATGAACTGACTTTTGACCTCGGCGATGTACCCAAAGGTCAAATTTCAACTGTTAGCATTACCGTCACCGCGCCGACAACTGGAAACATCACCAGTACCTCTAGCATAACGAGTAAAACATTCGACCCCGATATCTCCAATGATGTCGATTTCGCCAGCACTACAGTCACAAATGACGGTACTGAATCGGCGACAGATAATAGTCTACCAACACCAACACCAACACCACCTCGTCCTCCACTGCGTCAAGTTTTAGGAACTCCTGAAAACGACAATCTAGTTGGTATTGATGCAGCAGATAGCATGGCTGGTTTCGCAGGCGATGACACCCTTGCCGGAGTTGGCGGAGATGACATCATCTACGGCAATAAAGGCAATGATATCCTGACGGGTGACAGCGGAAATGACAATATCTTTGGCGGTCGAGGCAATGATTTGATCTTAGGCGGTACAGACAACGATCGCCTCAAAGGGAACGAAGGCGATGACACCCTCAGCGGCGATTTAGGTCGAGATATCTTAATCGGCGGCCCCGGCAGCGATACCTTTGTCCTGCCCAAAAATGCGGCCGTAACTGGCGATTTCCTGCCAGATGCTATCTTAGATTTCCAACTAGGTGCAGATAAAATTGGACTGACAGAAGGATTAACAGAATCTAACTTACTTCTGAACTTGGAACAAGGCAATACCATCATCAAAATTGCAGGTTCCAATCAAATTTTAGGTCTGGTTGTCGGCGTATCTCCGAGTCAGCTAAGCGGTAGTTTTGTCTCCATCAATCTGCCAGTGATTTAGGATAATCGGATTAGTGCGATCGCCCTTACGACAAAAAGTGCGATCGCCCTTCGCCATCACAAATACTCTACCATTCCGACCATATCTTCCGGTGTGTAAATTTCATATAGCAAAATCAACATTTCTATTACTTGTCCGATCGAACGACTCCCCTGTTTAAAATAAGCCACACCAGGATGATCCTTGCTCATACCAGCCATAACTAGAAAATCTCGATCCTGAGTGACAAGCACTCGCTGCTGTTGTCGAATAAACAACCACTGCTGCTCATCCATCTTAGTCCTTAATCCTGCTTCTACCGTTGTCGTCACATCAATACCATAGAGACGTAACGCCCTAGCAATGTCCCGATCGATATGCTCATCTAAATGAAACCTAATTCGCAGACTCACCCTTTAATTCCTTTATTTTTGCTTGTAACCTACCTGGATTTTGACGCATAAATTCATCCACAAAAGCATCATCTTCTGCCATTTCTCTGTCAATTGCTTGGCGATGATCGTAATAATAAGCCATAGCGTCATAAACTGCTGCTACAAGCAGATCGTACTTAGTGGCAATTTCTAAAAGAGAATAACCCATTTTTAGGTGCATCACCATCACGTCTTGTACGGCGATTCTCGTCCCAGCAATCCGGGGTTTCCCGCCTCGTACTCCCGGTGTCATTTCAATGTGTTCTACGCTTACTGTTGTTACCATGATTTTTTATTAGGTATGATTCAAAAATACTATCATTATAGCCCAAATAGATATTTTTACAAGCTCGATCGTTTGGGATTTTGAATAATAGCGATCGTCCTTTATTCCCTCCTCATCCATCCGTGTTCATCTGCGGTAAAAAAAGTGCGATCGCCCTTACGACAAAAAGTGCGATCGCCCTTAAAATCAGAATAGACAAACAACATCTAATTTGTTATAATTGAGTGAAACTCTATCCTACGGAGTTTTACCTAACTTTATAATAGCTGAAAGATATGTTTGGGACTCTGAAAAACTTAATCAGCACAGATTCACAAGGACACCTCAGTTTAAAGCTCGAACCCAAATCAACAGAATATCGCGTTCTTGTCAACGAAGCCGGACAAATTTTATTAGACCCAATAACCAACATACCCGATCGCGAACAGTGGTTGTGGCAAAACCCCCAAGCATTAGCCGCCGTTAAGTGTGGCCTCGCACAAGCAGCTAAAGGTGAAGTACACGATTTGGGTGACTTTTCTGAATATGCCGATCGCGATTTAAGCGTGATAAACGATCATAAAATTAAATCACAGCAGTGAAAGCTAACTCGCATAAATGACCGACGAAACTCGACGAGAAATAGCGAGACGACTAGCTAGAGAACTAGCATCAAGGACAATCATCTCACCCATAACACCCGGACAAGGCTTTCAAACCTTTGGTGAATTTAAAAGAACGATGGGGGTGGCAGGAACGGGCTTAGCGTGGCATCATATAGTTGGGCAAACAACATCAAATTTACAGAGATTCGGGGCAGAAGCAATACAGAATACAGGCAATCTCGTCCGGCTAGAACACGGTACTGGGTCAATTCATCAGGAAATTACCAATTTCTACAACTCCGTCCAACCTGAATTAACAGGTACGAATACTCTAACCGTGAGAGGGTGGCTCAGCACTCAATCTTTTGCAGAACAACAAGACTTTGGCATTAGAGTTATTATAGCTTTCGGAGGAACAGTTTAATGCTGACTCTAGATATCCAATCAATCCTCAATTCTATTCCCAATGAAATTAGCTGGCAAGACATCGTACAGTTTGAAAATCTAGACGCTCGTGTTAGCATTGCTAATGACCTTTGTGCTAACATTATTGGTGTCAATGAAAGTACGATCGAATTGTGTCCTAATGAAAATCCTCCCGCTCGTTTAGAACAACTGGTTTGGTGGTGGGTTGTGCGTCCAGATTTAGGAGCGGCGATTGCCAAAGAAGCTCCTCAAGAACTCAAAAATATTATCAGTCAATACATTCTGCAAAATTGACAAAAACCAGCGCTCGTCTGTGGTTCAAAAAAGTACGCGCGTGCGAAGCTATCCCGAAGGGAATCGCCCTTAACACCAAAAGTACGCGCGTGCGAAGCTATCCCGAAGGGAATCGCCCTTAAAATTAGAATAGACAAACAACATCTAATTTGTTATAATTGAGTAAAACTCTACCCTTGAGAGTTTTACCAAACTTTATAATAGCTGAAAGATATGTTTTGGATTCTGAAAAACTTAATCAGCACAGATCCACAAGGACACCTCAGTTTAAACCTCGAACCCAAGTCAACAGAGTATCGCGTTCTCGTCAACGAAGCCGGACAAATTTTATTAGACCCAATAACCAACATACCCGATCGCACTTCATCTGGTTCTGAGATATCGCTGTTAAAATAGAAGCATCATTCCCTCATAACTCATCTCACCATAAAAGTGTATGAAAATAGAAGACTATCCACTGGCTAAAGAATTGATATTCGATGCCGAAGGCAACATTAGTCAAGTTATTCTAGATTATACCGACTATCAGTATTTCCTAGAAGCGATCGAAGATAAAGGACTTCTCCAGGCTATGCGCGAAGTAAAAAATGAAAACCCGTTAAATTTAGAGCAAGCACTTGCAGAACTGGAAACAGAATGAAAGTCTAATATCTACCCAGTTTTTTGAAAGATTTAAAAGCTCTTAAAAGTACGCCTGTGTTTGAGCAAATCAAGGATTTTGCTTTTGCGGAAATTCCCAATAGTAATGATTTACAAACAAGTGTTAACTTAAAAAGATTGAAAGGTGATGATAATGCGTATCGGCTTCGGGTTGGAGACTATCGAATAGGTTTTTATTTTGATGGCGAAACTGTTACTTTTGCCAAGGTGCTTCACCGGAAAGATATTTATCGCTACTTTCCACCATAAAGCTGTTTTTACTATAGCAGAATGTTTTGGGCAACTTGTCCTTGTCCTTTGAAATAGTAAATTAATGTATTTGTATCCAAAATGTACATCTAAAAGCTCTCCCGCAAGATGTCTTCCCCCGACTCGGCACGAATCTCTTCCAGAGTAGGAAAGTCTTCAGCCCATGTTCCAGCTAGGGAATAAACCAATTCTGTCCAAGGAGTTAAAGAATCTACTGTGTCGGTGGATTGGTTCTCATTCAGGTACTTGGCACGAATAAACTCAGCGAAAGTGAGAATTTCGCTAGCTTGGTTTTCGGGAAGGGTTTTGACGATCGCGTAAATCTGTTCAATGATAGTCATAATCTGGTGAGAAATAAACTGTCGTTAAATTTTATTTAAGCAATAGCGATCGGCTTTTTCGTGTCAGTTTTCATCTGGGGTTCAAAAAGTGCGATCGCCCTTAATTCAAAAAGTGCGATCGCCCTTAAAATCGGAATAGACAAACAACATGGTATGGTTAAAATGAAATTTGCGATCATCCATTAGGTATGAGTGAAACAGTCTACATCGAAACCAGTATTTTGGGCTACCTCACCGCTAGAGCCACCAAAAACCTGATTATAGCTGCAAACATTGAGGTAACACGAGATTGGTGGGAATTTCGGCGAAGCAACTTCAGGCTCTACATCTCACAAGTTGTTTTGGACGAAATAGCAGAAGGTGACTCAGAGATTGCGACTCAACGTTTGGAGATACTTCGCGACTTTCCATTGCTGGAACTCAATCAAGCTGTACGAGACTTAGCAGGACAATTTCTCACACGAAGCAATCTTCCGCCTAAAGCTGCTGCTGATGCGGTTCATATTGCGACAGCTACCGTTTACGATTTAGATTACCTGCTAACATGGAACTGTAAGCATATCGCTAACGCTCAACTTCAGAGAAAACTTGCAGAAATTAGTTTGGATTTTGGATACCAATTACCGATCATTTGTACGCCTTACGAACTACTAGGAGGTTGAATTTATGTGGCAAGATGAGATCGTGGATAAAATTCACCAAATTCGCGAACAACACGCTAAGTCATTCAATTACGACTTGGATGCTATGTTTGCCGATTGGCAGAAAAAGCAGGCTAAAAGTGGAAGACAAATTATCTCAAAATCACTCAATCCACGCACTCAGCCAACCTCTATTTGTGGTTAAAAAAAGAGCGATCGCCCTTACGACAAAAAGTGCGATCGCCCCTTTCAATTCCTAACCAGAAATCACCTCACTCAAAAGATGAGCCTGAGAACCCTCAAGCCGCGGCCCATGAATCTGCACCACCCTAGAAGCCAAGAAATTGCCCCAGCGAGCCGCTTGTGCAGAACTTAAACCGTTAGTAATTCCAAACAAAACACCCCCCGCAAAAGCATCCCCAGCACCCACAGTATCGATCGCCTTTACCGGAAATCCAGCCACATCAACAATCTGTTTGTTCTCCACCACCATGCAGCCTTTATCCCCATTAGTGATAAAAGCCAAATCAGAAATCTCGCTCATTTTCCGAGCGCACTCTTCCAGAGATTCCTCCTTAAAAAAGCTCCGAACTTCATCAGCATTGCAAAAAATTACATCGCAATATTCCGAAACCACCTTGTGAAAATCATCAGCAAATCGATCGACTAAAAAGCCATCCGAAAAAGTAAAAGCCACCTTCACACCCAGACGCTTAGACTGTTCCATCGTCTCAATGCTAGCCTTTCTAGGGTCTGGAGCATCCCAAAGATAACCCTCAACATAACTGTACTTGCAGTGAGCCAGTCGATCGACATCAATATCAGTCGTCGCCAGAGTAGTAGAAACCCCCAGATTAGTACACATCGTGCGTTCCGCATCCGGCGTAGTCAGCACAACACAAGTACCCGTAGGCCCGTTCGACTCAGCAGCAGGATGCACGTTAAAATCAATCCCCGCCGCCAGCAAATCTTGCCGATAAAATTCGCCGTTAGTATCCTTAGCAACCTTCCCCGAATAATACGCTTTACCGCCGCTCTGAGCCAAACCAATCATCGTATTTGCCGCCGAACCGCCCGATCGCATTTGCAGCGAATTGTGCTCTAAATCGTGCAAAATCCCACCCTGCGTTTCTGAATTCATCAGCGTCATCCCGCCGCGATTCAGCCCGTGGCCGAGTACAAATTCATCTTCCACCAATGCTAGGATGTCTACAAGGGCATTGCCTACGCCAAACACATCCACGGAACCAGATTCTTGATTATTTTCTGTCATCGCTGCTTTTTTTTACACTAACTATCAACTCTATAATAAATCGGATTAAAGTCAACATCCCCACTCCCAATCTAAAGTCCCCAACTTAAAATCTAAAATTCACAATCCAAAATCCGCAATCTAAAATCTAAAATCCAAAATCTAAAATCGCTATGACTTGTCTCCCACCTCTGATTCAGCAAATGTTGCAGCCCGGGTTTTACCCGCACGGGGTGACTGAACCAGTGCAGCTAATTCAGACTCATGCTTCCTTCGTCCTGCTGACAGGAGATTATACTTACAAAATCAAGAAACCAGTCAATTTTGGCTTTTTAGACTATTCAACATTGGAGAAAAGGCAGCATTTTTGCACCCAAGAATTGCTGATGAACCGACGCACTGCACCGGAAATTTATCTAGAAGTTTTGCCAATTGTTAAAACGGGCGATTCTTTTCACTTGGGCACCAGCTTACCTGCTATGAATTCAGCCGAAATTGCTGTAGAATACGTGCTGAAAATGCGCGAGTTTCCTCAAGATTCGCTGTTGCTTAGTTTGTTGGAACGCGGACTGTTGACAGAGCAAATTATGGCAGAATTAGGGGGGGAAGTTGCCAACTTTCACAGCACGGCAATTAGTAATAGCTACATTCGCAGATTTGGCGAAGTCAGCCAGATTCGGACAGCAATAGACAACAATTACCTCATTTCCCAAAAATATATCGGCGGGCCGCAGACTCAGGCACAATTTCAGGAAACTAAAGATTATACAGATGGGTTTTTTGAGGAAAATCAAGAGTTATTTAATATCCGAATTGCCAATAATAAAATTCGCGAGTGCCACGGAGATTTGCACTTGCGGAATATAGCATTCTGGCCAGATAAAATATTGCTATTCGACTGCATTGAATTTAACGAGCCTTTTCGCTTTGTTGATGTCATGTACGATGTCGCTTTTACAGTAATGGATTTGGAATCGCGGGGGCGCAGAGACTTGGGTAATGCTTTTCTCAATACTTACATCGAAAAAACCGGGGATTGGGAAGGACTGCAAATGTTGCCTCTGTATTTAAGCCGTCAAGCTTATGTTAGAGCGAAAGTAACTTCGTTAATGTTGGACGATTCCGCTATTTCAACTCCCCAAAAAGCAGAGATTTTACGGACAGCCGCTCATTACTATAAACTGGCTTGGCAATACACAAAACCGCACCGGGGAAAGTTAACTTTGATGTCGGGTTTGTCGGGTTCTGGCAAGAGTACAGCGGCTCGATATTTGGCTCGCCGCACTGGGGCAGTTCACATTCGATCCGATGCTGTTCGCAAACATTTAGGCGGAATTCCTTTAAATGAACGCGGGGGGCAAGATTTGTACTCGGATGAAATGACGGCACAGACTTATGGTAGATTGTTAGAGTTGGGGATAATTTTGGCTGACCGAGGTTGGGATGTGATTTTAGATGCAAAGTTCGATCGCCAAAACTTGAGAAGCGATGCGATTAATCAGGCTCAATCCCACGGCTTGCCCCTGCAAATCATTTACTGCACCGCACCAATTGAAGTATTGCGAGAACGACTGCAACACCGCCGGGGCGATATTGCCGACGCGACGGCAGAAATATTGAGTTCGCAGCAAGCAGCTTTTGAACCTTTGACAGAATTAGAGCAAATTTCTGTAAACATTGTAGATACCCTGCAAGACTTAGAGGTACAATTAAACTTGATTGGTGGGGAGTAGTTCCAGTTCGATCGCCCTTGCCAATTTGATTGTCTGCTAATATTGTAAATATCTTTCTGTTTTATTACAAAAAAAAGTTGCAGCTCATGCCAAAATTTACCGGAGACTCCAAGGGGTTTAACCCCGCGCTGATATGGTTTGTGTTGTTTACCGTTGGGTTTCGCTTAGTAGGATCTACTCTGCCCCTGAGTCTGGGCTTTGGTGTCATCGGTGGCGTGGCAGCAGGTTTAATTGTAGCTTGGTGGCACAACGAATTACTACTCAACCCGAATATGCGTTCCAAGGATAAAACCTCGGATGCTATCCTCAATAAAGAAGTAGTGGAAACGGAGAGCAAACTATATAGCAAAACCTCTAGGCGTGAAGCTCCTACATTGTTAGACTGGTTGTCTGGGCCAGAGGATCGTCGCTAGCTTTAGTCATTAGTCATTAGTCATTAGTCATTAGTCATTAGTCATTAGTCATTAGTTAACATTCACTAATGCCCTTCGTCCCAATACCCAATACTTCGGCTACAAGATCGTAGAAGTTCCCAAGGCCCAATTCCCAATTGAATGTTTGTATTTCTATCGAAACTCCTGCCGCTGTTTATTTATCCTTTGGGGTTGAGTTGCCTCTTAATGATGGCGGCTTTAATCACACTTTGGAAGCGTCCGAAATGGGCGGCGGCGCCAATAGCTGCGGCTCTAATTATTTTACTCCTCGGAAGTAGCGGTTGGGTTTCAAAATCGTTAGTTCGATCGCTCGAATGGCAAAACTTACCAACCGCCGAACTCCCCCAAGCTGAAGCGATTATCGTCTTGGGCGGCGGTGTCAAAGCAGCTTTACCTCCCCGTCCTTGGGTAGAATTCGCGGAAGCGGGCGATCGCATAATCTACGGTTCCCGACTTTACCGGCAAGGCAAAAGTCCCCTGTTAATTCTCAGCGGCGGTAGAGTAGATTGGAAAGGCGGCGGGGCTCCCGAATCGGCAGACATGGCAGAAATTGCCCAAACAATGGGTGTACCGGCATCAGCAATTCTGCAAGACCCCGATTCACACAACACTTATCAAAATGCCGTCAACGTGCGGAAAATTTTAGATGCTAAAGGCATAAAAGGGCCGGTTTTGCTAGTGACATCGGCGATGCACATGACTCGATCGCTCTTAATTTTCCAGCGTCAGGGAATAAAAGCAATTGCCGCACCAACAGACTTTCAGATCACACAGCAGGATATCGCAGCATCCCAAAGCAATTGGCAAGCAGTCGCCTTGGATTTATTGCCGGACACCTATCAGTTAAACCAGTCAACTAAAGCTTTGAAAGAATACATTGGCTTAATCGTTTATCGTCTGCGGGGATGGCTTTAACAGAATTTTATATTTGGGATTTGGGATTTTAGATTGAAGAATTTAAACAAATATCAAATCCGGTTGCATCCCAATTATAGGGGCGGGGCGGGTTTATATAATTTGTCTATACTTATCAAATATCTGGGCGAACCCGCCCCTACAAAACTTCATATGAGAAAATTCTGCATCAAACGGATAGGATCTAAAATTTAAAATCTAAAATCTAAAATCCAAAATTGATTGAGTGTGTTAGCTTAAAGTCATTACAGCCAATATTAGCCACCGTCGCCCCCAAACAATCATGCTGCCCCACGAGTTGCAAAACATTGCCCCAGAACCGACTCCCGCGGCCGAAATTTTTCAGAGACACCAAATTGTCCGCGAGTTTTACGACGAAATTAAGTACCGTCAAGAACTAGAACTTCACTGCCAGTGGTATTACGCTACAGCCAAGCAGCATCAGCAGGAATTGCAGAAAATGCAGGGAGATTGGAATATTTTAGGTTGGTTCAGCCGCAGACGGTCGAAAAATTAAGGAGTGAAAACAAAAAATGGTTTGTAGTAAGGACTTTAGTCCCGTCGATCGACTAAAAGCCACAGAAAAAACTTAACTCCTAACTACAAACTCTACAACAGTTATATGACCCCCGCCCAAAAACGGATAATTGCTTTCCGACAGGAGTCGCGATTATCACAAAATTTTAGATATTAGTTTAAGCTTCCAGATTCATCTGTGGAGTAAATCTAAAATCTAAAATCTAAAATCTAAAATCGACTGACCGGATTTGATATTGTCTTTTGGCTCCGGCTTCAACTTTTGAGACAGCTAGACTTCCGAAGATATCAATTCGACCTCATCCTCTTTGAAGTGAGCTCGAAATTTTTTGTCAAATTGTACTAGAACCGGCCAATTAGCACTGACAGGTCTGCCGTGCCATTCGTGAACGATCGCCACGACTTCTCCTTCCATACCCTTAATATCAAATGGTTGACTGCGATTTTCAGGATGGTGGTAGACAACAACAGAGTTTTTAATGCAAACGCGATCGCCAACTTTCATAGACTTATATTTAGTGTTCTCTCTTCAAAACTCTGCAAAGCCTACGGGTGCTTAACACTGGTACGCTTTGCCGACAGTCTTCTTATCTTCCCACATAAGTAGAGCGAAAACTTAAACAAAATTGGCGGTTCTCTGTCGGTGCTTCGATCGCCCGCCGCGCTACCGGGAAGTCGCAAGACCGATCGATTCTCGGTTGAACCCGTAGGCCCGATCGGCATTTCAAGCTCGATCGGGCGGATTCTCAAGGGCGGGAATTGATGCAGGCTAATCAGGAAACTATTTACGTGAACAAACCTGACGGTCTACTGAGTACAGTTAGACCGCAGGCTTCTTTTTCCTTTTTTTTCTCATGCTTTTTATAGTGAGGTAGTTCCACCCCCACTTGCTAATATAGTATCAGAGTATTTCCCGATCGTATTGGGGTATAAAAGAATAATTGTCGGTTTCGGTACCGAAACCCGACGAGCCTTTCATCCCAAGGAGTAATTCCCAACGGGGTACGGGGCCCAGCGCTCTGATTAATCCCCTCTAAATATACGGAGGGACTTCCCGGCGGGTAGTTAACTGATTTAACCAACACTCAACATCAACAGCCAAGGTTTGACCCAACTCCAGCAACTGCCGGATTGAAGACAAGTCCCAGCCGGCGCCGGAACCTGCAATCCCCAAGGCAACTGCAGCGACCACACTCTCGCCCTCGGAGGCATCTTGCAGTTGCAGCCAGCCCAAACACAGAGGCACAATTTGACTGTACAGAGAATCGAAATACAGTTCCTGCGATCGATCCAGACACAAACCCAAACTCAGCCGATCGCCCACCGCAATCAAACGCTCGATCGTGCGGATATCAGCTTCCAACTTGACAGGCGAGCGATCCTCCGGGCCCGATCCTGCTTGCAGCAGCGCGTCTAGCGATCGCCAAACCATCTTTTCCAAAATTTCCTTGACTTCGGGAACGTTCAACCGACAGCGGAGATGGCCGGCTTCAGTGGCGATCGCCTCAATTTCGGCCAGCAGCGGTTCCACATCCTCCGTTTCCACTTCCAGGGCCTTGGCCGCCGTCAAACAGCGGTGTCCCAAAGCCACCTCAGCAGCCACCTGCAACTCTACCGGCACCGGCAACTCGTCGCGGTGGAAAGCCATCATCACCCCGTAATTTTCGCGGTAAACCTGAGTGTAAAGCTGATCCAACCGAGTCAAATTTTCCTGACTCAGCAACTGCACGATCCGGTGGCGTTCCTCAGCAAATAAATCCCGCAAGCTAAAGGACTGATCCCCAAACAGCCGCACCATTTCCAGAATCGCGTGGGCCGCCGAAGCTTCTTGCATAACTCCAAACAACCGCTCTTTCAGCATAGTGTAAGACCGGCGGCTGCCAAAAGGCTGAATGCAGCAGTGGAAGTCCCAGCCGCCGAGGTGGAACGCAGCAAACACATAAACCTCTGTTTCCCGCGTAATTTCCGAGGTTAACTGCAATTGACCCACAGCCAGAGTCATCGAGCCCATGCGCTGAATTTGGAAATCTTCCTGCAGGGCCTGATAGCAGTAAACTCGCTGTTCGCGGGGATATTTGGCAAACAGAGAACTGATCGCGTAGTGGGCTGCCACTTGTCGGAGACTAATTTGGGCTGTCACCACGAGTTTGCGGTAAACTTCGGCCCCTGTTTTGAAATAGTCAACGTTGCTGGGTACGAAGGCTAGTCGATCGACAAAATCCTTTTCTAGCTGGACGCCGGTAACTTCGCCCGCCAATTCCAGCGCCCGGGCCGCGTAGCGCAGAATTTGCACGCCTTCTGGCCGCGAAATTTCTTCAAAAAACCAGCCGCAGCTAGTGAACATTAACAGGGTGTGGCGCTGCATTTCCAGCAGCCGCAGGGCGTCCACCTGTTCTCCGGCATCGAGGGGGCGCACTTGATGGCGTTGGAGGAAACTGTCAACATTAGTGGGAGATCGATCCCGGATGACCTCAATATATTCATCTCTGGCTTTCCAGGGATCGCACAACAGCTTGCGCCCCGCTTCTTCGTAAATCGGAATCAGTCGATCGCGCAGCCAATTGAGAGTATCCCGCAGAGGGCGGCGCCATTTTTGGTTCCACTCGCCGCCGCCACCGCAGCCGCAATCTTCTTGCCAGCGATCGACCCCGTGAGAGCAACTCCAGGCCGTCACCGGTTTGAGTTCCACTTCCCAAGCGCTGGGATTTTGACTTAAATAATGAGCAAAATTCGTCACCGTCCAGCCGCGGCGGGGAAACTCTTCTGTGAAGGCGTAGGCGAGGCATTTTTCGGTACTGTGTTTGTGGTGGCCGAAAGTTTCGCCGTCCGTCGCCACGCAGATTAATTGAGCCGGTCGGTGGTCTCCCCGCACTGCTTGACCCAAGCGCCCCACCAAGTGGTGGCTGCTGCTGAGAACGTCGTTGAAGCCCATATCCCGCGAGATCGGGCCATCGTAGAAAAAGATATCGATGTAGGGAGTGTTAGCAGGTGGCGCTGCAGAATTTTGGGAGTGCTGGCGGCCAAAATAGTGAGTGCTCAGCGGCGAGAGTTGGTGGTCAGCCATCAACCGCATTTCTGGTTTCAAATAGCAGCGGTACGGGCGAGTCGGATCGATTTGACCCCCGCCGACTTCGTGCCATTCGGAATTTTCCGCTGGTTCCCCTTCGTGGTTTTGCCCGATTAGCGGGCGGCAGCGTTCGGCTTGGGAGGGGGCTAAGACAATGAAGCGGATGCCTTCAGCGACTAAAACTTCGAGGGTGGCGTAGTCTACGGCGGTTTCGGCGAGCCACATTCCTTCGGGATCGCGATTGAATCGGGATCGGAAATCTGCGATCCCCCAGCGAATTTGGGTGTATTTGTCTCGCTCGTTAGCCAGCGGCATGATGATGTGATTGTATACTTGGGCGATCGCGTTGCCGTGACCGTTGAGCCGCTGACAGCTTTTGCGATCGGCTTCCAGAATCCGCTGGTAGACTTCCGCGTCGTAGCGTTCCAGCCAGCTCATCAGGGTCGGCCCGATGTTGAAGCTCATATACTCGTAGTTGTTGACGATCCCCGCGACTTCGCCGCGATCGTTGAGTATGCGGGCAAAGGCGTTGGGGCGGTAGCACTCGATGTCAATGCGTTCGTTCCAGTCGTGGGCTGGAGAGGCGCTGGCTTGGCGTTCGATCGCGTCCAGGTAAGGGTTTTCCCGGGGTGGCTGGTAAAAGTGACCGTGAACCGTCACGCACACCCCAGTTGCTGCAGCCACGCTGGTTTGGGTTGCAGCCGTTACGGTTGGCGAAGACAAAGGCAGCACATCGGATTGAGTAGTAGAAATCGAAACCATGCGATCGAATCCTCAAGTAGTTAAAGACAATAAAACCAGCCTAATTAGAAACTGAAACCTTACGCAGCAAGAGTTACAGCTAGGCATCTGTTAGGACTAAATTTGGCTGACAAGTTTTGATACATTTGTAGTATTGCGAGCAAAGCATTCGTTCCAAGATGCCAACCGTCGATCCCTGGGTTTTTTGCCAATGCTTTGCTGTTGAAAGAGTTAAAAAAGGTAGCTTTTGCTGCTTTTTGGCACTTGCGACCCATTTCGGGTTCGTGCTTGCAGCGCTGCTCATTGAGAGTTTGATTTACCTTGCTGGATTGTAAAGTCTTATTCATTAAATAGCAAGTTTTCGCCGGAAAAATTTAAAATTTGGCGATCGACCGAGGGCGGTTGTGCGGATAAATTTAACACAAGAGCGAGACTATTTTGCAGGCAACGCTTTTGCTGAGGGGTCTGCTGTACCTCGTTGCTGTACTGTTGCTGTCCTCCTCCCGAAAGTTAATCGGTCTTTTGATAGTTGTCGAGCGCCTACAATTACCTCCTAAGTTTTAATTTCCTCTTTTCACACGACCAATTTTACCTCTGTTACTCCTTGGCGCAATTCATACTGTCCTTTCACCCAAAATTGTTGAATGTTTTTACCCAGGAATGGAGCAAGTTGCATCATCAATAAACGCAATAATCCATTTGTTCGCAGTTGTTCGCCTTTCCACGCTTCTTGTGCTTGAAGTTGTTGGGCGCGAATAATTTCGGGTTCGCGTTCGGCCTGAATCCGGGATAATGCTAAGTCAAGAGCCTCGTAATTAGCCCCTGCTTTCAATAAAGGTACAAGGTGATTGGCCGCAACAATTACATCGCGCAAAGCCAAGTTAATTCCTTGAGCGCGAACCGGAGACATGGGATGTGCAGCATCCCCCAAAAGTATGATTCCTGGTCGATGCCAGTGCGGACAGCGACCAACCACAACAGATAATCGCATCGGAGATTCGATCGTATCGGCACAGTTGCGGAAATGTTCTGCCATCCACGCAGGAGATAGCGATGCGAAAGTTTCTGCCCAGTCTGTGTGTTTCCGATCCGTTTTGTCCTCTGCCGATAGCACCCAAGCCAGATGAAGTTTTCCTGATTCTGCCCCATGAAAGACACTAAATCCGCTACCGCCATTCAGGATGGAATAAAATACATTATCCGCCACAAACCGAGGATGAGCGGCAAGTTTAAACCACAGAACATCTATACTATTCTGCTGTTTTACTAACTCTAATTCTGCACGTTGTCGTACAACCGAGTTTCTACCATCTGTACCAATCACAAGTGCAGCAGGAATCTCTCGCCCATCTCCTAGCTTTACACCCGCAATGCGATCGTTGCTGTACAGTAAATCTTTTACGGGAACACCTGGGATAAATTCAAACTCTGGATGCAACTGAGCTTCTGAAATTAGTGTTTCCAGCAAAGGCGGTTGCGATACCAGCGTACAAGGTCGATTTGACCCCATTGGCTCATCAACTCGAAATAGTTGCCGATCGCCCACAATGAACTCCCAGGCATCAATTTGTCGGTGTGGAACACCTTCGAGCATTGGGGATAAGCCCATTTGTGCGATCGCATCCAATCCGCTGGGCATCAATCCTTCACCGCGAAACACTCGATACGAATCTTTTGCAGCCTCAATCAATGTTGTGCGAATACCTCGTTTTACCAGCAGCAAAGCAAGTCCCGCACCAGTTGGCCCCGCTCCGACAATTACAACTTGTGTCATTTGGTATTTTCCATTGCTTGTTGCGGATATTGAGATGCGAACAGAGGTGGTTAAAGGATGCGCGACGCTCTATTAGACATCTCCCCTAATTATCGTGGAACAGGCATCCTGCCTGTTCAAAACCTGCTTTTTAGGAGAAGTCTCTTAATCCCAGCTATTTCTGGAGTGCCTGTTGAAAAGTCTTAACTGCATCAACATGATTCACCATATTGATGCAGCGTAACAACAAATCCAGATCGATTCCTTTCACTTCCTCACTACTAGAAACCTTTTCATAGTGAAGCGCATCGCCCTCTCCCCGCAGGTGATAAACCTCTAACAATCCATCTTCCCAGAACCACACTTCCTTTATCTTCAGCCGCTTGTATGCCTCCAGTTGGTTGATGCCACCACTGGAAAACACGACCTCGATCGCCAAATCGGGTAGCCTGCGACCAGGAGCAAGTTTATAAGATTTATCGGCCTCTCGCTTGACTTTACCCGTTTCACTTTCCAGAGTCATTGAGCCAGTTGGAGTAAAGTCAAACCCCGCCATCAGCAGGTAAAGCTCCAACAATGCACCAATTCTTTCTTTAACGGTTTCGTGGGGTTCTCCAGGCATTAGTTTAATCTCCAAAACTCCATCCAGGAAAGAAAGTCGATATCCTGGACGGTCTAACAATTGCTCAACTGCTTTGAACTCTCTCCAAGTGAGTCCCTCAAACAGAAGGGGTGATTCTTTTCTGGGTGGTGCGATGATTGCTGCAGTCATCAAAATTGCTGGGTTAGAAACCCCGTCCTTCCAGGACGGCTTTACATTAAATCAAAACCCCTTTCGGAGCGGAGGGGTATGGTTGCCCCTCCATTGGAGATATGGTTGTCTCCATCCCATTTTTGGGTAACGTTAGCTTGTCGGTCAAAGTTTTAAGAGCTTGCGCGGGCCCAAAGCACTGTAAAGCGTGACCTTAGAACTGTTTAACCTTGAGCGATAGAGCCCAAAACTAGCTACGCATTCTCCGGTATCGTGACTCAACAAACATAGTCCGCTTGCGGACTTAGGCTGGTCAGAACGGCTTGTTAGATTTCTCTTCCAAGCCTCATGCCTTTAGGCTGAGGTTCCTGACTTGATTCTCCAGTCTATTTCCCGATGAGAAACGAGCGGGTTTGGAGGGCGATTTGTTTATTATAACTTTAAGTAGCTTTCTCCACTGTAAATCCGATTTCTTGCCCGTAGGATAGTTCCAGCGTGTGACCGTCCGGGTCTCGCAAAAAAGCCCAGTAGCCGATCGGATATCCAGCTTCTTTTGCTTCCTCAAGCAGCAGGCCTTCTTGACGTGCTTTGTCGCAGAGTTCGTCCATATATTCGCGGCTTTTGCAACCTACTCCGAGGTGTGCCCAGGGAGACAGAACGGGATGTACGGAGTCTGTTTGAATTAGCACAATTACAAAAGGGCGACTGCGGTCCGAAAGCCAGACCACAGCAACACCAGTTTCTGCATCGATGCGGCGGTGAACGACCTGCATTCCAGCATACTTGGAGTAGAATTCGATAGTGCGATCGACATCGGAAACGGGCAGTGCGATGTGTGTGAGACCGATATCACTCATATGTTATGTTGCTTTAGTCATATTAGGCTTAACATCAATAATTGCAACTTCCAATATCATAATCTTAATAATACCAATTCACTATGAAGATACACTAAATGAGGCTGATGTCTTTCTGGTTGGAACTATATTTTTAACGTTATATTAAATGCAGCTTCATAGTGAATTGGTAGTATTATGTATAGCTATACTTGCAGAAGGGCAATATTTAAAGATTATATCACTGAACGAATATCTGAAAAAACGATCGCGCAGAAATAGTCAACTTTGCTCTCAAGACAATGCGGAACCTGATGCGATCGATCGGGTAGAATACAAAAATCTATTGAGCCGATCGGCTAAACAAATCGCTCTCTTAGTTTGTCACATCCGTGAAAGCCGCAATGCAGCGATAGAGCCCCATCCTCCACCCCCAGCTTTAAGCAAACACCCAAATCCCTCACCCTCACCCTTTTTTTCATTTGGTCACAGGCTATGATTGACGGTTGGCAGCTTTTGAGAATCTAAATGCTAAACACAAATACAATTATTTCCAGCCTGCTGTTATTTATCCCAGTTTCCATCGCCGGACACTTTCTCGGCTGGGAATCCTCCACAATCTTCATCACCTCGGCTTTAGCCATCATCCCCCTAGCCGCCTGGATGGGGACGGCCACCGAAGAAATCGCCGTCGTCCTCGGTGCCAATTTGGGGGGTTTGCTGAACGCTACCTTCGGAAATGCCACGGAACTGATTATCGGCATCGTCGCCCTCAACGCCGGACTAATAGATGTTGTCAAGGCCAGCATCACCGGTTCAATTATGAGCAACCTGCTGCTGGTGATGGGATTGGCGATGCTGCTGGGCGGCTTGCGCTACAAAGAACAAGATTTTCAGCCGACAGTCGCCCGGTTGAATGCTTCAGCGATGAACTTAGCCGTAATTGCCATTTTGGTGCCAACTGCAGTTAATGCCACCTCTATTGGCATCCCTGCGGCAACTATGCAGAACCTCTCTAGCGCTGTTGCTGTAGTGCTGATTGTCGTCTACGTGCTGACGCTGCTGTTTTCGATGAAAACCCACAGTTATCTGTACGATGTAGGGGTGGCAGAAATAGAAATGCTGGAAGATTTAGCCGAAAATAACTTAGCACCAGACAGTCCTGACCACAAAGTCAATCTGCCGCTGTGGATTGGGGTGCTGTTGGCCTGTACCCTGATGGTAGCTGTCGAGTCAGAACTGTTGGTGGGTACTCTCGAAGAAGCGACGGCGCGTTTGGGGCTGACATCACTGTTTACCGGGGTGATTTTAGTGCCGATTATTGGCAATGCGGCCGAACATACGACGGCGGTGACGGTGGCGATGAAAAATAAAATGGATTTGTCGGTTTCTGTGGCCGTGGGTTCGAGTTTGCAAATTGCTTTGTTTGTTGCCCCGGTGTTGGTTTTGGCAGGTTTTGTCTTGGGCAAACCGATGGACTTGAATTTCAACCCGTTTGAACTTGTAGCAGTTGCGGTGTCGGTGCTGATCGCAAATTCTATCAGTTCTGACGGCAATTCTAACTGGCTCGAAGGTACTTTGCTGTTGGCAGCTTATACGGTTTTGGCGCTGGCGTTCTACTTCCATCCGGTAATTGAGGGACTTGTTTAAAACGCTTTCTTATCGGGAAGGAAGAGGGAAGAGGGAAGAGGGAAGAAGGCAGATTTTTTCACTCCCTCACTCCCCCACTCTCCCACTCTCCCACTCTCCCCCTCGCCCACTCTCCCCCTCGCCCACTCTCACTTATTTCTGGGAGAATGGTGGTTGCGATCGTACAATTGAAATGTGGCAGCTCTCTAGTTATTAGTTCTGGTGTGTTTGTACATTATGTGCTCTCATCAGGGATTTGTGACCTCGATCGGCTGTGACAAACAACAAAACCTTTGGCCTCAACCCGATCGTTAGAGCGCAGTGCCCCCGGTTCTACAAAAACACGGGATGCTGAAGTCAAGCCAGACTAAAGCCTCCCTTGACTTCAGAAACGCTGCAAGATTTCAATCAAGGGTGCTCATGAGTCTTTTACTAGGTGTGCTACGATCGTCATAAGTTGAAAATTGAGTCTGACTAGACAACGTAAAACATCGTACTCTTATTGTTGAGTACGTCGTTTCACAAACACGGTGTTGCCGTCTAGGAAAACTCATATTTGAACAAAAACCGCACTAGATAAAGAGGAGTAATCAAATACGGTATGCCATACCGAAATTAACGATTTTAGAGAAGACACCTCTAATGCGGATCGAGTAATCTTGTCAAGGCAAGTAACGCAACCTGAATCAAAAATCTCACTCACCAAGAGTGCACAGAGGTTAATCTAATCGCTTAATACTTGATTAAACTTCCTCCGAGCTACTTATGACCAGCATATTGACAGAGGCGCAGTTGTGTGCAAAATTCTCAGAATAATGCCCAAAATCTGCAGGAAAAATTTTCTGGAAGACTAAACGACGGTGGATTTAAAACTGACCAGCCTATAAAAAGGTCGAACGGGATACCACGATTCGTTAAATTGGTTGAAAATAATGGTTAAACAATGGCTAAAAGCTTCCACAATAATAAATAGTTGTACAGACTTCAAAAATAGGGTGCTGCTCCACCCGAATTTACGCCTGTGGACAAGTAAGAGCCGACTCTCTTGGCAGAAGCAGGAATCAGACCCTCTAGAAAATACTTCTAGTTGAATGGTGAAGCTTAGATAAGTTTAGCCAAGTTTTGTAGAGCAGTGTCAAAGTAAAACTTGATAGAGCAACCTCAATCAGGGTTATGTGGCTTCTGTGAGTTATTGCCTCAATCCCAAATGCCCGAATCCCTCCGATCCAGCCAACTCTGGCAAATCCGCGTGTATCCACTGCGGGTCAGAACTTTTGTTGCAAGGTCGATATCGGCTAGTCGCGCCTCTCGGAGGCGGCGGCTTTGGCAGAACATTTGAAGTGGACGACAACGGCGCCCGAAGAGTGCTCAAAGTCCTGCTCAAAGAACATCCCAAAGCTGTAGAACTGTTTAAGCAAGAAGCCGACGTATTGGTCAGGCTCAGACATCCAGGTATTCCAAAAGTCGATCGCGACGGTTATTTTATATTTACGCCAGCTAACAGCACAGAGGTTTTTCACTGTCTGGTGATGGAGAAAATTGCTGGGGCCAATTTGCAAGACTGGCTGAAACACCGGGGCCGCCCCATCAGTCAAGAACAAGCTGTGAACTGGCTCAAACAACTGTCGGAAATTTTAGACCAAGTTCACCGCCTCAACTATTTCCATCGGGATATCAAGCCGCACAATATTATGTGCAAGCCAAACGGGCAGTTAGTGCTGATTGACTTCGGGACTGCTCGGGAAGTGTCGGCGACTTATTTCGCTAAGGTGGGCCAGGGGCAAAATGTGACTGGTATTGTTTCCCCCGGCTACACGCCGCCGGAACAAACTAATGGCAAGGCTGTTCCGCAGTCGGATTTTTTTGCTCTGGGGCGCACTTTTGTTTATTTGCTGACTGGAAAGCCGCCGACTGCGTTTCCAGAGAACCCGCGCACGGGCAGATTAATGTGGCGCAAAGGAGCTCCTCATGTTTCCGACGCCGTGGCTAATGTAATCGATTATCTGATGGCGCCTTTTCCGGGCAATCGACCTCAAAGTCCCCAGATGGTTTTGCAGTGCTTGGAGGAAATTAATCTCGACGGCGGGGAAACTCAGTTGCCCACTCAGTTGCCGACGACGGGGCAAACTAAAATTCGCGCAACTGCCGGGGAGGCGGGGGCGAAGAAGCAGACTTCTGTAAACCGCCTCAGACCTCTGAATTCGGGATTGAACAAGACCGAGAAAGATGTTTTTGATTGGAAAAAGAAGTTGCTGGCGGGCACGGCTGTTTTGATGGTGAGTATTGGCGCGTCTCAAATTTACGGTTCGCTGCGTTACGGGGTGTTTCCAGCAAACCCGGTGTGGCTGCTTTCTACTTTACCTAGCACTCATTTTTTGCAAAGAAGTCTGGATAATGTCGGGAGTGTAAATGCGATCGCCCTGTCCCCGGACGGTCAAACTTTGGTGAGCGCAAGCTTTGGGACGATTAGAATTTGGAATGTGAGGACGGGACGCCTGGTGCGGACTCTCAATTCGGTGCATTCTAAAAAATCGGTCAACACGCTGGCGGTGAGCCCGAACAGCTCGATTTTGGCCAGCGGCGGCGGCGACAAGAATGTGATTCTCTGGGATTTGAAGACGGGGCGACGGATGCGGACGATTGCGGCTCACACAGCCGCCGTCAACGCGATCGCTTTTAGCAGGGACGGTCAAACTCTCGCTAGCGGCAGCGATGACAAAACTATTCGCTTGTGGAACGTCAGAACCGGCAGCAGGTTGCGGACTTTGAGCGGCCACGCCGGAGGAGTAAACGCGATCGCTTTGAGCCGGGACGGTAAAACTCTCGCTAGCGGCAGCCAGGACAAGACTGTGCGTTTGTGGAATCTCGGTACCGGAGAAGTCAGAAGAATTATCACAGGTCACGGGGGCCCGGTTAATGCTGTGGCTTTTAGCCCGAACGGGCAAATTGTGGCTACTGCTAGCACCGACAATACGATCCGTTTGTCGAACGTGCAAGACGGGAAGCGCACCCGCACTTTTAAAGGGCATGCGAGCTGGGTGAGGACGATCGCCTTTAGCGCGGACAGCCGCACTTTGATCAGCGGGGGCGGAGATATTATAGTTTGGGATTTGAAGACGGGAAAAGAAAGAAGCAGTATTTCGGGTCACAGTCAGTTTGTGAGTTCTGTTGCTATTTCCAGAGATAGCAAGACTTTTGTGAGCGGCAGTCCCGATCGCACGATTAAGATTTGGCGAATGCCATAGTTCTACTATTTTAGATTTTAGATTTTAGATTGAAGAGTCGAGGCGAGCTAGAAATCCCATCCCGACTCCGACGTGGAAGTCTGGGCCTTGCCCGCCCTACAACTGTTATACCATTTCTCTAAAATCCTGCAACACTCTTCGACCCCCCCTAGCCCCCCCGCTGCATTGCGGGGGGAACAAGAATACTGTTGCATTCTTTTTTAAAATTGGTATTACTTGCCGCAATTGGCAAAAGTAGAAAACAGGTTAAATTCTGTAACCCTCCACGCTTGCCATGTCTGCGCGCCCGCAAAAAGACTGTACCTAGTTATGCTTTTATCGCTGTCAACATAACTTTGCCAACTTAATGAAGCAACAGTTGGATACTGGGCTGGAAACTCCCCTGGTATAGGACTTACTTGCGAGCTCATGTTCCATCCTACTTGCTTGCTAAAATCTTGAATTTGACCTTCGCAAGTGCGACAGTTAGAACCGCCGACTTTCTGCCAAATCTCTAACTGTGGAGTCAATCCATATTTGCCGTTGCTCGATTGCATCCACATTTGATCGATCGCGCGGAGGTTCGGACAAGACAGATTGGCGGGGTTGTTGCGGATCAGAGAGACTGTTTCTTGATCTGCTTCGTACCATTTTTTGGCTTCTAATAAGGATTGAAGTTTGCTAAATTCGCTGTTGCTTTCTTGTGAATTAGCGGTAAATGCTGGTTGCAAAACTGCCAGAAATGTGCCTATTAATGCGAGTGATTGTTTGCCAAGTTTAATCATGTTCCCTGAGTAAAAGTGATTTAACAAAGGACAGTTTACCATCTATAGACCGTGTTTGCTTGCCTCTCCAATCAGATTCAAACCCCCTAAATTACTCTTAAAAAATGGGACTTTGACGCTCATTCTCCCCCCTTATTAAGGGGGGCCGGGGGGGATCTCCGGGGAAAGAAAACACGCCCTAGACCGAGATGAAATCTTCAGAGCCGATGAAATTGGGAGCAACGCCTGTCAAAGCAGCTAAAACTTCACCGCTGCTGGCTACTGTAATTAATGTGCCGTTAGTTCCAGGGGAAATTGATAGCTGTCCGAAGGTCAAGCCATTGATTAATTGCACGGTATCTTGAGAGTTGGTGAAATCAGAGATTGTATCAACTCCCAATCCCGCACCTAAAACAAATAC
This sequence comes from Microcoleus sp. D3_18a_C4, assembly GCF_036702415.1. Classification (NCBI taxonomy): domain Bacteria; kingdom Bacillati; phylum Cyanobacteriota; class Cyanophyceae; order Oscillatoriales; family Microcoleaceae; genus Microcoleus; species Microcoleus sp. D3_18a_C4. The sequence continues at coordinate 29,202 of NZ_JAUBTI010000017.1, forward strand.
ATCGTTGCCCGCGCCGCCGACGAGAATATCGTTTCCTAAACCGCCGTTGAGAGTGTCAAAACCTTTGCCGCCAGACAGGTTGTCGCTGCCGCCTCCCCCGACAAGGATATCGTTGCTTCGCAAACCCGTAAGTGCGTCATCGCCGTCTAAACCGTTGATATTATCGCTGCCGGGAGTGCCTATCAGGTTGTCGTTGCCGTTCGTGCCGTTGATGGCGTTTGGAGAGTTATTGATGCCGCCTGAAGCGTTGCCGGTGTCAGAAACGAAGATGTCGGTGGTGTTGTTGGTATCTCCCGGCACGAGGTTGGCGGCGTTAGAATCAAACGTCACTTTCTGCCCGTTGGCCGAGATGGAGGTAGAGAAGGAGATGTCGTTCCCCTGATTGCCTGCTGAGTCAACTGAGACGCGGGTGGTTGTGTTGGCGCGCGTGTCGCGCACGAAGATGTCGCGACTACCGTTAGTGTCACCAGGCACGAGGTTGGCGGCAGCAGAATTAAACGCCACAAACCGCCCGTCGTCGGAAATAGAGGCAATCGCGAAGGAATTGTTGTTCGCCTGATTACCTGCTGAGTCAACAGAGACGCGGGTAGTGGTATTGGTTGACAAGTCCCGCACAAAGATGTCGGTGTTATTGTTAGTGTCTCCCGGTACTAGGTTGGCTGCTATAGACGAAAACGCCACAAACCGCCCGTCTGCCGAGATGGAGGGGAACCCGGACAACCCGTTCCCCTGATTGCCTGCTGAGTCAACAGAGGCGCGGGTGATGGTATTGGTTAATAAGTCGCGCACGAAGATGTCGGTGCTACTGTTAGTGTCTCCCGGCACGAGGTTGGTGGCATCAGACGAAAACGCCACAAACCTCCCGTCACCGGAGATGGAGGTAGAGATGGAATTGTTGTTCCCCTGATTGCCTGCTGAATCTACAGAGACGCGGGTGGTGGTGTTGGTTGACAAATCGCGCACGAAGATGTCGTCCCTAATGTTGGTATCCCCCGGCACGAGGTTGGATGCTGTCGATACAAACGCCACAAACCGCCCGTCTGCCGAGATGGAGGGCTTGCTCAAGGGGGGGTTGGAGATACCATTCCCCTGATTGCCTGCTGAGTCAACAGAGACACGGGTGGTGGTGTTGGAGCGCGTGTCGCGCACGAAAATATCTCGGCTGCCATTAGTGTCTCCCGCTACTAGGTTGGCTGCATCAGATGCAAACACCACAAACCGCCCGTCGCCGGAGATGGAGGGAACGTAGGATTCGCCGTTCCCCGGATTGCCTGCTGAATCCACAGAGACGCGCGTGGTGGTGTTCGTTAATAAGTCGCGCACGAAGATGTCGAGGCTAGCGTTACTGTCTCCCGGCACGAGATTGGGGGCACGAGATGCAAACGCCACAAACCTCCCGTCACCGGAGATGGAGGGATCGCCGGAGCCATTGTTCCCCTGATTGCCTGCTGAGTCAACTGAGACGCGAGTAATGGTCATAAGCCCTGATATTTAAGAGTACAAGTTTGGATATCCCTGCGGTTGATGGAAATTATTCAATAAGCAGCTCTCAAAGTCAATTCATAAAAGTCATAACTTTGAGTTCATAAAAGCCATATTTATCAACAAATGTTACCAACACTCGACAAAATAGCCAAACTCATATGCAGTCAGCGAGCGAATGATACTTGCTCCAGAATTAAGGAAGTTTTCTGTATGGCCAAATCTAATAACTAATTCCCCGCCCGTTTTTGGCAAATTCCTCAACAGTTTGCTGCGATAATTCGTGGACTGTCAATGCCTGCAACAGGTCAAAAGGCAATGTCAAATGATGTGCGCCAGCTAATAAAGTCTTTACCGCTTCTTCCGGCGATTTAATGCTAGCTGCCAAAATCTCCGTATTAGTTCTCTGCAACACATTTGCCATATCCCGCACTAAGGCAAAACCGTCTCCCAACAATCTGGTGGCGCGATTCACGTAGGCGATCGCATATTTTGCCCCCGCTTCTGCTGAGACAACTGCTTGTGAGGCGCTGTATATCGCCGTCACCGCGCAAGGAATTTCCGGTGACAAATGCGCGACTGCTTGGAAACCCGCAGCCGTTGCGGGAACTTTCAACACTGTTTGCTGTCCAATTAATTCAAAAGCCGCTTTTCCTTCTGCTACCATGCCATCAACATCAGATGCCATTAGCTGATAATACACTTCCCCAGGAATCAGTTGTGCCAGTTGTTTAAGGGTTTGCTCAGGAGGTAACTCGCTTTTTGCCAAAAGTGTCGGATTAGTAGTAATTCCCGCTATCCATCCGAACTTGCTCGCCCGTGCGGCTTCCGCTACAATTGCAGTATCAACATAAATGGCCATCGGCTCTACACCTTCAGTTTGTTAATAATTTCCAGACACTTGCTTTCAGATTGAGATAAATCCGAGCAAAATTAATTGTTAAGCTTTAACAATATCAGAATCTCGGAAATATTACTGTTAAGTAAATATAACAATTCAGTGATGTGCATCATCGGTAGTAGTGCGTGATTTTTGAATTTAACAGGACTTAGGCTCAGAAATCCCGTTTATTACAAAAAATTGGTGGAGGACGACCTATCTGTGAATAAATCAGCTTTATGAGGAAAATTGGCTAAGTGCTATTTAAGATAGCTAACAACTGAAATCAAAACTTTTAAGTCAGTTGGTAACTGCGATTGTCGGATAAGGAAAACTTGACTCGCCAAATCCCGGATACAAAGAAATTACATTTGTATTAAGGGTTATGTATGCAATAACTCCAGGATGTGACTCAGAAAATGACAGAAGAAAAAAATCAGCAGCCACAAGTCAGCCTTGAGACATCTTCTGAACAACCTCAGTTGGAACAGTCAGCAGAAACCGCTGAAGAATTATCGATAAATCTTAAGTCTGAAACTCTGGCTCAATCAGTTGAAAATAACGCCGAAGACCGTTTGAAGGCTCTAGGCCGCTTAATGATGGTGAGCCTAACTTGGTCGCTGGCGGGGCTTTCCAAACGCGAGTAAGTTATGGAACACTACCGCAACGGGCAAGTTATGATTTGTGAGTTTTGTTGTAAGTTTTGTTTAACTCAAAAGTTACAACTCCCGGACTTACATGATGTCCGGTTAGTTGTAAGAAAACCTGTTTTTATTGAAGACTTTAGTTTGTGTTTTAAGGACTAAAGTCTTCAACAGATCACTCATATCATGTCCGAGCGATTAACCATAATATCCTGGTCGGGGCGGGTTTTTGAGATTGTCCTTTGTTGGCAGGTATTGTTGGTGAACCCGCCCCTACAAAAATCACGATCGCTCGACCGGACATGATATCATAACTTTTCTTTAATTCCTTCAAACGGCCCCAAAAAAGTCGGTTCGGGACGGGTAACGCGCACTTCCCAAAGTGCTTTGATGACTGCCAAAAATTCGCGAAAACTGTAGCGAATCATGCCCTTTTGGGGAAATTTGCCCCAATCCGGCGTTCCTAAGCCGATCGCCTCTATTCCCAACCGGCGACAGGTATAAACAGCGCGGGCTAAGTGAAATTTTTGGGTAACTAAAACAGCCTGCGTTATGCCAAAAATCTCTTTCGCCCGGTAGCAACTTTCATAGGTGCTAAATCCGGCATAATCGAGAACGATATTATTAATCGGTACGCCCTGGGCTTCGGCGTAGTCCTGCATTGCTTGGACTTCGTTGTAATCGACGGTGCTATTGTCTCCTGTCATCAAAAGTTTGTCCACTCGCCCCGCTTTGTACAAATCGACGGCTGCTTGCACTCGATCGGCTAACATGGGGCTTGGAGTGCCGTCTTCCCAAAGTCCGGCACCAAAAACTATAGCAATGGGTTCAGCAGGCACGTTAGCTATATCGCTGTGGCGGTAGTTGCGGGTAACAAATCGGACGTAGTAGTTGAGGGCTAGGGGTGTGAGCACTGAGGTTAATATTAACAGCCCGATGGCAAAGCGCCATTGAAATATAAAGGATTTAGGCAACATAAATTCAAGTTAACTTCCTATATAATTACACGAACAGGCATCTGCGCGGGTGTAAAAATTGTCTAGTTACCTAATTTACATTATTATATTGAAAAAAATATGATTCACCAACAGCCCAACTTTGAATTGCTGGAATCATTTTTATGGGAACCCAAAAACGGCTATTTTTTGCTAGACAGACATCTTCAAAGATTAGAGCGATCGGCTGATTATTTTAATTTCCCTCTATCGCTAACAGAAACAAGCAAAGCTTTACAAGCATTAAGTATGACTTGCCGATCAGTCAAACACAAAATACGGTTAACAATATCTTGTGATGGTAAAATAACATTACAAGCTCAGACACTAGATAGCGGTATCTTAAAAATCGGTGCATCTGTGGGAATTGCCCGCCAACCGATCGACTCTCAAAACCCATTTCTTTACCACAAGACAACTTACCGATTGCCTTATACAATGGCTTTGGAGTCGCAGCCCCAATATCAGGATGTCTTTCTGTGGAATCAAGATGGAGTGATCACCGAATCCACGATCGCCAATATCGCGATCGATACACCCGCAGGTCTAATCACACCTCCCCTCAAGTGCGGTTTATTACCGGGGACGTTTCGTTGTCAACTTTTAGAGGAGGGAAAAATCAGAGAAGAATTAATTACCTTAGATGATTTGCGCCGTACCGAAACTCTATTTCTCATTAACTCCGTTAGGGGTTGGATGCGCCTCAAAAAAGAAGCAAGCCGAGATGTTTGGAAAGTTGTCAGTAATTACTGAGATAACGCTTTCAATAGATTTTAGGAGGGTGCGAACTGTGCACCTTACTACAGAATTGACATTTTGCGTAATTCCTGAAAGTGTTAACCAGAGTGCAATCTATTATGAAAAAAATACAACCTTGGCATTGGCGACAGCTTCCCCTAAATCAGCGCAGCGGATCGGAGATTTTTCAAATTTTATTTCTCGGTAAAACCGCCGACAGTGCAAGCTCTATATCGGATTGTTCCCCCCGCGATATGGCTGTTCTGCTAGAAAGTCCAGTTACATCTTCTACTAACTTAGCACGATATTCTATTTGTGCAGGTTCTCCCCGGATAATTGATGGTCAATCTCAGCTATGGACACCGCCAGTAGGTGAGATTTTACCTTTTTTGCGCGCTCTTGTGGACTCTCAAAAGCAAAATTTAGCAGTGGATGTACCGCCGGAAATTCCTTTTACGGGGGGTTGGTTGGGATGGCTAGGTTATGATTTAGCATGGGAAATCGAACACCTGCCCCAACTCAATACCGATCCGCTTCCTTTCCCGGTTAGCTGTTGGTACGAACCAGAATCTTTTGCGGTTTTAGACCATCAAACGCAAATTCTCTGGTTGGCTGCGAGTCAACCTTCTCACCTCGATGTTATGCAGCATCAATTAGAGCAAACTAAGCCAGAAATAATCGAGAATAATTTACCGGAAAATTATCAACAAAATTCGGCTACTCCTATTTTCCAATTATCTCAGAGTGAGTATAAAGAAATAGTGCGAAAAGCTCAGAAGTATATTCATGCGGGCGATATTTTTCAGGCTAATTTATCTTTGCGGTTTGAAGCCAGTACAGATTGCAGTAGTTGGTCAATTTACCGCGCTTTGCAACGGATCAATCCTTCGCCTTTTGCAAGTTATTGGCAAACTCCGTGGGGGGCGATAGTTAGTTGTTCGCCGGAAAGACTGGTTCAATTATTAGGAAAAAAAGTGGATACTAGACCGATCGCGGGAACGAGACGGCGAGGTTTAACCTGCATTGAAGATGAGCAGTTAGCACAGGAATTAATAGAAAATATCAAAGAAAGAGCCGAACATATTATGTTAGTTGACTTAGAGCGCAACGATATCGGGAGGGTGTGTGAATGGGGCTCGGTAAAAGTTAACGAATTTCTGACCATTGAACGCTACAGTCACGTGATGCACCTCGTCAGTAATGTTATCGGTACATTAAGAGGAGATTGCGACGCGATCGACTTAATTCGAGGGGTATTTCCGGGCGGTACGATTACAGGTTGTCCGAAAGTGCGCTGTCTGGAAATTATCGAAGAATTGGAACCAGTGAAGCGCAATTTATTTTACGGTTCCTGCGGTTATTTGGACTGGCGCGGCAACCTGGATTTAAATATTTTGATTCGCACCCTTTTATATGCACCAAAAAGTGACGGTACGACGGGGGGAGTTGTTTGGGGACAAGTGGGTGCGGGGATTGTTGCTGATAGCGATCCAGAAAGGGAATGGCAGGAGTCGCTGCATAAAGCTCAAGCTCAAGTTAATGCTTTGAAATTAGCAGAAATATTTGATTAGATGCGTCTTAGCTCAATCGAGTTGTTAAGATTGTTGAAGATTTAGATTGCAGATTTACTTTTGATGTAATACTGAGTGAAATAAATCGAAAACAAAAGATTTCTTGTAGTATTAATGTTAGGGAACTGTTGGTATGGTGTTGCCTGATAGTTTTTTTAGCGATCGCACTGTGAGTCAAATTCTGGGTGAACTCATGGATATTAGACGAGACTGCCAAAGCTGGTTAGCTGTTGGAGAAGCTCACTATCACGATCGCAAAGGAAAAGCAGAAGCAATTAACAAAGCCCCTGAATGGCTGATTCCTGTGTATCATCCTCAACGAGGCACAATCAACTGCTATAAAGACTGTCTAAACATCAGCAAGTTGTATGAAGCTGGCTGGACATATATAGACGGTAAATTGATAGTTGCAGTTTATTCAACCGTTGACCTTTGTCGAGGCTATCCGGTAGATATTTCCTTACTTGAAAACTACTTGCCTCCCCTGCAAAAATACGGTGTTCCTATGATGATTTTTCCCTTCAAGCGAGAGATAATTCTCCAGCAAAAAATCATCTATGAAACGGAATCTGCCTACGGAACGAAAAGCCAGCTTGTTGATGTCGCTCAAGTTCAAGATATGATACCTAGGGCGTGGTACGATCGAGATTATAAAGTTTTGATCAAATACAGCGATCGGCTAGTGCCTTTATAATCAAATTTCAAGAGTTAATCAGATGCTAAAAGTTGCGGCGATTATTTCCGGGAGTGGATGGCTGCTCAATGCACTGATCGAAGAATGCAACAAGGGTAATATTGATGGGGCATCCTGCCCAAGACTTGCTTCTCACTCCTATGTCTATTGATTGTCCGAACCTACTGCCTCAGAAATCGAATTAAATCCGCGTTCTTCTAACTTTTGCAACAACCCTTGTAGAATCCGGCGCACCATCCAAGGCCCTTCGTAAACCCAACCAGTGTAGACTTGAATTAAACTCGCACCGGCGGCTATTTTTTCCCAAGCATCTTCGGCGGTGAAAATGCCGCCAACTCCAATTATGGGTAATTCGCCTTTTGTATATTGCCAGATAAATCGGATTACTTCTGTCGATCGCTCCCGCACAGGAAGCCCGCTAATTCCCCCGGCTTCTTCGGCGATTGGTTGGCCTGTTTCTGGCAATATTTGTGTTTTCAATCCGTCGCGGCGGATGGTGGTATTGGTGGCGATAATTCCTGCTAGTTGGTAGGTTTTTGCTAAGTCGAGGATTGATACGAGATCCTCGGACTCCAAATCCGGCGCAATCTTGACTAAAATTGGCTTGATTCCCTGATTTTCTTGTTGCAACATTTCCAAAATTGTGGTAAGCCCAGCAGCATCTTGGAGCGATCGCAATCCCGGCGTATTCGGAGACGAAACGTTGACTACAAAATAGTCGCCCCAATCTTTCAGCAGCTTAAAACTCTCCAAATAGTCGGCTGCTGCCTGCTCTAACGGTGTTACCTTAGATTTACCGAGATTGATGCCCAAGGGGAACGGAGACTGAGGCATGGGGCGCTGGGCATCGAGTGGGGACTTTTTCTGTGCTGCCTGAAACCGGGCTGCCATTGCCGCGGCTCCTTGATTGTTAAATCCCATGCGGTTGAGGGCTGCACTGTCCTCCGTCAAGCGAAACAAGCGAGGTTGGGGGTTTCCCGGCTGTGGTTGACAAGTGACAGTGCCGAGTTCGGCAAAGCCAAAGCCAAAATTTGCCCAAATGTCAGCAGCTACGCCGTTTTTATCAAATCCGGCGGCCAAGCCGACAGGATTGTTAAAGCTCAGTCCCCACAAAGATTGTTCGAGGCGAGAATCTTGGACTCCCAAAGATTTCTGCAATCGGGAGAGCATTTGGCTGGTTGCAGGGTTTGACTGGGTTCTGGCTGCAAGTTCGAGAAGTTGGAGAGTGCGGTTGTGCAGCCACTCGGCATCGGTTTTCAATACGGAAAACAACAGCGGGCGTACACTTGATTGATAAATATCCAAGGATTTGTACTGGGGCAATTTACAAATTAGAAAGGAGAAGAGAAATAAAAATATTCACGAGCAGGCAGTGAAGGTGAGGTTGTTACTTCAACTTCGATCGACTTTATCCAATGTTTGAGATTGAAGGATAAGTTAGACGATTATATTATAAGTTGACTCTTGGGCATTTTAATTTTTTGAATTTTTAAGCTAGTAATTTTAAATTAGACAAGGTGCGGGGAAGCTTGGAAATGGGGCAGCAGCAAAGACCAAAGGATTTAGACGAACAAATCGCGACCCTAGAGCGCGTTCTCCTGACTCTCCGAGAAGAGGAGAATGTTGAAGTGCTACTTTCAACCACACTCGGTTACTTGCAAGCGGAATTTGACTGGCCGTTGATTTGGATCGGGTTGTACGATCGACAGGCCCACAGATTGTTCGGGAAAGGCGGCATAACTCCTAACGGCGACCTGTCTTTTCTCAAACAGCGGTTTGCCCTCAGCCCTGGGGATTTGCTCGAACAAGTGGTGATTCAGCTCCGCCCGGTGGGAGTTCCGGATTTGCGATCGGAAAACCGAGCCGGAGAATGGCGCAAAGCAGCTCAAACTTTCAATATTCAAGGCACGACTCTGTTTCCGCTGCGCTACAAAGACCGCTGCTACGGCGTGATTTTGCTCGGCACTGAGGTATGGGGAGCGTCGCCAAAGTCGGGGGAAAAAACGCAGTTGGCGATCGTATTTGGAGCGCTGGCAACTGCTCTTTACCAAATAGAAAAAGACTGGCAGCGACAACAAGTTAAACACCCAGATGAGTCTCTTTTAGCGCTGATTTCGCAGTTGGGGGAATTGCGATCGCTCGACCAATACTTGCAAGCGGTGGTCGAACAAACTCATGAATTTATCGAGCCGACACGCACCAATGTTTATTGGTTCGAGCGAGAGCGACGCTATTTTTGGCGCCGAGTCAGCAACCGCGAAGTTACTCCGGGTTTGGGCGGGCCGGGCCGACCGGCTTCGGGCATCACCGTCCAAGACTTGGGCGAATTTTATCAGGCTTTGGGCCGGGAAGAAATGGTTTGGATCGGTGAATCTCAAAGTTCTCTGAAAACTGAGCTGACGGGGCGGTTGATGCAGCAAATCCGCGCTCGCTCTCTGTTGGCTGCGCCGATTGTTTCGGAAGGGGAATTGTTGGGATTTTTGGCAGTCGAAGCCGGCGAGCCCCGGATTTGGCAAGACAATGAAAAGCATTACCTGCGGGGAGTGGCGCAGTTAGTGGCTCTGACGGCTCCTATGTCGGAGATGGAGGAGAAAATTCAACAAACTGAGATCGATCGAGATTTAACTGCCGGAATAGCTCACGCCATCTACAGCGATGCTGACTGGGAGGCGACTTTGAAACATACCGCCGAACAGTTGTGCGGGCGGCTCAAATGCGAATACTTTTTGCTGCTGCTGTACGGCGAAGAACAAAATCGCTTTGAAATTGTCTGCCAACATTTGCCCCGCAATCGCAGGCCAGTGCCGTCGCCACTCAACGCCCTCGATGTGGCTGACGTGGGGCTGTTGCAAGAAAGTGCACCTCTAGCTATTGAAAATTGGGAGGAAGACGGGCGGTTGGGCGCTTGGCGGGAAGTGTTGGGGGAAGCTGGGGTGCGATCGCTTTTGGCATCGAACACTAGGGCGAAAAAGGCAGAGGGAGAAAACCCCAATCTAAAATCGAAAATCGCCAATCGCAAATCGATCGAGGGTTTGCTGGTTGTCGGGCACAGTGCAACTCGCACTTGGAGGCGATCCGAGCAAGAATTAGTTCGGCTAGTGGGCGAACAACTCGGATTGATCCTGCACTCGTGGCAGCAGAGTTCGGCAATCGACAAATATCAGCAATTTGAGCGATCGATCAAATCGGGTTTGGCGGTTTTGCACCATTCTCCTGATGAGCAATCTGAGCAAGAGATATCTGCTGCTTCACCGCCGATGTTCCCAGAGTTGCCGCTACAAAAGCTCGATCGTAACTTTGCTCAACACGTTTCCCAGACAATTTCCTGTCCTTTAGTAGCCGTAATTACTTGGAATCCCGGTGATCAGGAAGGTTCCATCGTGGCGACGGTAGCTGCCAATCCCGTATTTGCCCTCAATCCCGAGGCGGTGATTCCTGTCCAAACAGATGCTTTGATCCAACAAACCCTGGCTGCTAACTGCGTGGTGCAACAGAGCACGAGCCAACTGCCACTGGCGACAAAGCGGTGGCTCCGCAGTCCGGGAATTGGCGAGATTATGACGGTGGCGCTGCGGACGGCCCCAGAACACGCTCCGGTGGGCATTGTGGTGGCTGCAGACGCTCCGGGCCGCCAGTGGTCGGAGTTGTCGGTGAGTTTACTCAGCTCGATGGCGTCTCAGTTGGCTTGGTGGCGCAGGTATTTGGCGGTGCAATCTGCCGCCGAGTCGCAGCGATTGGATCTGGAGTTGCTCAACTGGTACAAACAGCGCCGTTTTGAGGAGTTTTACCGCACTGTGGGAGCGGGGGTGAAGGAGTTGGGGGAGTTGAGTCAGTCGATTTTGCAGTCGGTGAAGGAGCAAAAGGATGCTCTGAAAATTTTGCGCTACCAACAGGTTTTGCGGCAAATTGGCAATGCTTTGGGGTCAACTCATTTGCTGCTGAAACAGGAACATTGGCGGCTGCACTTCGCCCAAGATGCGGTAGCTGTGAGCGCTTGGCTGAGGCGATCGCTCGATCGAACGGCCTCCCTGGTCAAACAGTCGAAAGTCTTGCTGGATGTGCACAGAGAAACTGCTGTGTCGATGCCTGCAGGTCAGACTTTGAGCGTTCGCGGGGACTGTATCAAGCTGGATTTGATCCTGTGCGAATTGCTGGCGACGGCTTGCAGGCGCTCTGCTGCTGGCGCCAAGATTGAGATTCGCTCTCAGTTGTTGGGGGAAGATTTGTTAGAATTGTCTGTGATCGATAGCGGCGCGTGCGATCGACAGTTAATTGTTGCCTTCAACGGCGGTTCCGAACCCGATATATTAGCGGTTTCTAGTTCCCATAGGTCGATCGTGCAAAATCTCTTAATTTGTCAGCGAGCAGTAGACTTAATGGGGGGAAACTTTTCTATAGAAATGTTAGAAAACAATTTAATTGTCGCTCGTTTAGTGTTGCCCCTAGCCAATTCTTAATATTGCCAAATATTGTAAAAGTTCCAAGCTGCGATCGAGGATTGTAGGGGCTGGTTTCACCAACAATAATTGCCTAAAACCCATAATTTCATAAACCCGCCCCCACCCAAGGCTAAACCGCCATCTACCTCGCTGCGATCGAGGATTGTAGGGGCGGGTTTCACCAACAATAATTGCCTACAACCAATAATCTCATAAACCCGCCCCCACCCAACGGTAAACCGGCATCTACCTCGCTGCGATCGAGGATTGTAGATACTGTCTTGACCTGTCAAGGGGTCGCGAGTAAATAATTGGGGTCGAAAGGCTTTTGGGACTTTAAAATCCCAAAAGCCAAATGCACCAACTTCCGCATCAAAGCACCAATTACCTGCATCTTGACCTTTCCACGACCCAATAATCGCTCACTCATAGCTTTGAGTAACGGATTGTGACGCATCGCTACTACCGCTGGCATATACAATGCTTTTCGCATTCGGACGTTTCCGGTACAAGACAAACGAGTTTTGCCCTTAACCGAAGTCCCCGAACTCCGTTCGCTCGGTGTTAAACCAGCATAGGCTGCTAATTGACGAGCATTGTCGTAATCAGAAACATCACCAATTTCAGCTAATAATATAGAAGCTGTTAAATCGCCAATGCCCGGAATTGAGGTCAACAGTTCGCGCTGTTGTTTTAAGTGTGGGTGTTGGTTAAAATGGTCACTAATCAGTTTTTTGATTAGTTGTTGTTGCTGTTTGAGATAGTCCAAATGTTCCTGGGTAAGGGCAGCAACTGTTGGCGTAGCTGTCTCCAAACGGTTTTGTTCGCTCGTCATCATTTCTGTGACTGATTCGAGTCGCCGTAACAATGCTTGTAATTCCTTAACTTCGGGTGCGGTAGGTGTCCATAATGATGGTTTCATTGCCGCACAAAAACGGGCAATCAATGCTGCATCTACGGAGTCTGTTTTAGTTCTCAGAAGTTCGCTTTTGGCAAACCCTTTAATACGAGCCGGATTGACAATACTTACCTGAAAGCCAACCCCATAAAGGAATTCGGCTAAGGCTTCGCCGTAAATGCTAGTGGCTTCCATGCAAGCATGGAGTTCGACTACACTTTGTTGTTTGAGCCAGTTATGTAAACTCTCAAAACCTTGAGTATTGTTCGTAAACTTTTTGGGTTTAGTTGCACGAATTTCGGTCAGTAATGAGACATAAAAGTCTTTTTTACTGATGTCTATGCCTAAGACTGTTGGTGCCATTATTTGCTCCCGATGTACTCCGATTTATGAAAGAACGTGACAGGCAATAATTAACTAACCTTGTGAATGCAGGCTTTCCCGACAATGCCGAGAGCCTAAGATACTGTCCAGCTTGGTGCGCCTGTCATCAGTAATGGGAGCTTATCTACACAACAGACTTGTTTAGTCTAAGGGGCGGGCCAACTTCACCGATTTCTGATGTCCTTGAACAACACTTTCTGCTGTTACAGAACCCTTTGTATGAAACTTTCCTAGTTTCTTTAGATTCACTTTGCTAGCCATCGCCCACTTATCGGTACGATCACCTGAGTGTCGGTTCGATCGCCTGAGTGTCGGTTCGATCGCCTGAGTGTCGGTTCGATCGCCTGACTATCGGTATGATCGCCTGAGTGTCGGTTCGATCGCCTGAGTGTCGGTTTGATCGACTGATTGTCGGTTTGATCGACTGATTGTCGGCTCAATCGCCTGATTGTCGGTATGATCGAATCAATGACGTGGCGATCGGCTAGCTCACTCTTTTAAGATACAAGGGGCGGGTTTCACCAACAATAATTGCCTACAACCAATAATCTCATAAACCCGCCCCCACCCAACGCTAAATCGCCATCTACCTCGCTGCGATCGAGGATTGTAGGGGCGGGTTTCACCAACAATAATTGCCTACAACCAATAATCTCATAAACCCGCCCCCACCCAACGGTAAACCGCCATCTACCTCTTGCAAAATACAAGGAGCGGGTTTAGCTACGATCTATATTGTTATTGATATCTTGCGCCCTTCTTAGGAACGAACGGGCCACAGAGCCCGTTCCACAATACATCAATTTTCTTGTGGGTGGGCCCCAGATCCCGCCCCTGAAAGACTTTCAGAACTGGGGAAAAACTTTTGAGTAATCCAAGCAGTTACAATATGAGAAAGCAATCCCATCGGCCCAGCAAAAAAACACAAAGCCAAAGAATGAACCGTCCAAACTCCTGTCCGCTGTCCTTCCCAATAAATCCAGCGCCCGACAAACAAGTCCATCACTAAAAAATGTATCCATCCCGTAGCCGCCGCCGTTTCCTCCCCCAGAAACTTAGCAATATCTGCTAACTTGGGATTCGACAAAGCAGCCGCATTTTCCGCAGTCAGACTGCTACCAAACAAATATATGTACAAAACGGCGAGCACTGCAAACGGAATAAAGGAATTCATCACTTTTCGGGTAATTCCCCAGTTTGGTAATAAAATCATAATTGCCCAGAAAGGCACAACGAACAGATTACCGGCATTAAAAATTAGTTCTGGTGTCATAGTTGGCTCTTGGCTCCTGCGAAGGCAATGCAATTAAGGATGTTAAGATTACTTTACACAATTTTTGCTGAAATTTCTCAAAACCCGAAAAAAATCTCATTCACAAATGGAATAGAATTGCTATACTTATCTAAAATTTCAAATTTCGCATCTAAAATCGATTAAGGCAGCACAGCCCATGACCACATATAATAACTTTTCCGAGTGGTGCAAGCAGAAAGAAAATCTATCGAGCAGCGCCAAACATACCGCAGACATACTGTTGCAAATATCAGAGACTTCCGAGTGCGATCGAGCTAACGAACTGCTTTCTAATACAACAGAACTTAACCTCAAAAATCTTCAAATTACCGATATCAGCCCCCTCTCATCTTTCACTCAACTTACTAATCTCATCCTCGGCAGTAATCAAATATCTGACATCGCTCCCCTGCAATCTTTAACTAACCTGAAAACTCTGGTTATAGATGTCAATCAAATATCAGATATCCGTCCGCTTTCATCTCTAACAAATCTGAGTATACTCGTTCTCGATACCAATCAAATCTCAGACATCAGTCCCCTAGCAGGTCTAACTAATCTTACCGCACTTGTCTTGTTTGACAACAAAATTTCCGACATCACTCCGGTGAAAAATTTAACTAACTTAAATGCGCTGATTCTCTACAACAATCAAATTTCCGATCTCGCTCCTCTGGCAAATTTAACTGAACTCCAGACACTCTACCTTTACAATAATAAAATATCGGAGATCACCCCGCTGGCTTCCTTGAAAAATCTCAAAACGCTGTTTCTCTTCGGAAATGAAATATCTGACCTCACTCCGCTGGAATCTCTAACAAACTTAAATAAATTGGTTTTATTCCAAAATAAAATATCAGATATTACTCCTTTGACATCGCTCACTAATTTAATTGAACTCAACCTCGGTAACAATCAAATATCAGACATCAGTCCGCTGAAATCGTTAACTAATTTGACTGAACTTTATCTGTTCAACAATCCGATTTCGGATAGCAGCGCGCTGCAAGCTTTAAATAACTTATTTTTACTTGACTTGTACAACAATCAAATCTCTGATATCAGTTCCCTGCAATCTTTGCAAAAGTTAACTACACTCGACTTGCGCGGGAATCCCATTGTTAATAAAATTTGCCCTGTTAATCCTGAATCTATATGCCGGTTTTAATTCTTAAGGGCGAGATAGCGGTTTATAAGGAATACCCTGAAAACCCCGTGACTTCAGTCCGGGGATGAAAGGGCGTTGCAGGATTTATCCTGCCTGTTCTCTTTACCTCAGTCATGAACCCAAAATCCAATCTTTTTAATTCAAAAAACTTCCTTAAAAAGCTTTGGACAAAACGGGACAGTATGGTAAACTGAAACAGTCAGGGTTAAACTCCCTTGCCATCGTGAAACAGGACATGAGACACACTTTTAGGCATAAACTGGGGGACAAAGTGCGGCGAAAACACTATAAACAGTCGAAACCGAAAATGTAGGTTTCAATCCAGCAAATAAACTTTTTCACGCTCGAATTGTTAAGTAGGGTAGGGCATACCCAAACTCTAGGGAAATATCCTAGTACGCTTTTGGAGATAGACCCGCTGGGATGCTTCTGAATTAGGCTCGTCAATTGGTGGTATCCCCACGGTTGAAAGGTTTAAGTATTGCCGTAAGGACAGAAAATTTTAAGGTCAGTCGCTGAATTAAGAATCCCCTCGGCTTCAGCCAGGGGAGTGTCAAAGAGTATAATGTTTAAGGTCAATATCAGGAGAAAGTGATGAGCGGACACGATGCTTTGATGTTAGGATTGCTGCTGTTGCCAGGTTTGGCTTTGTCGATCGCAATTATGGGCGCTTTTGCCGCTGGTGGATAATCAGTTTTGGCAGCAGGCAGATTTTGTAAAAAGTAGTTTTTTCCTCGTTTTCCTCGTTCCCTGGCTCTGGCTGGGAACGCATTTCACTATTGCTCTGCCTCCTGTTTTTTTGCCAGCGAGGCAAAGCCTCTGGATCTCGGTTCCCCGCCAGAGGCAGGGAACCAGTTAATCCGTTACATCCGTTACATCCGTTACAGAATCCGTTGCCGAACTTCCTTCGCTTACAAAAATTGTGCTGTCACATCCGAATTTACCAAAGTATTCGCGCACAAAATACCCGATGCTGCGACGGCGGGGACGCCAATTCCCGGCATGGTGCTGTCTCCCACGCGATACAAGCCTTTGACTGGTGTTTGCGGCCCCGGAAATGTGCCTTTTCCGGCGGCAATTGCAGGCCCGTAAGTTCCTTGATATCGATGCAAAAATCGGGCGTGGGTTAGCGGTGTGCCGATCGACTCTAAGACTATTCGCGATCGCAAATCCGGTATAATTCTTTCTAAAGCTTGAAACAGAGATTGCGATCGCTCTTGCTTTTTCTGCTGATACAATTCGCCATATTCCCAACCTTCGTAAGGTTCCAATGTATAAGCGTGAACGGCGTGATGTCCGGGCGGCGCGAGAGTTGCATCCCACACTGTAGGAATCGAAATCATGCAAGTATTTCCGGGTACTGTAATGTCAATCTTGCTGTCGTGAACGACGACGTGGTGGCCGGTCAAACCTTCGAGTCCTTCGGCTTTAATTCCTAAATGCAGGTGCATGAAACTGTCTACTGCTGGCATCGACAAGGCGGTTTTTCGGTAGCTTTCCGGCAAATCTTCAGGGCGCAGTAATTTTGTATAAGTATCCCAGATTGTCGCATTTGAAATGACAATTGGGGCGCGGATAATTTCGCCATTTTTCAAGCGAACGCCGGTGGTTTTGCCGGATTCAACTAATATTTGCTCGACGGGAGTTCCCAGGCGCAACTTTCCTCCCCAGCGCTGCAAGCCTCTGACTAAAGCATCGACGATCGCACCGCTGCCACCTACAGGATATTCGATCGCACAGCGCGATCGTTCGCCAATCATAAAAGCTATTTCCGGCGCGACAGTTCCGTGCGCTTTCAAACCCGACAGCAAAAAGCACTCCAAATCTATCAAACGCCGCACCCAAGGATCGCGCACCTCCCGATCCATCAAGGAACCTGCAGAACCCGCGATCGCACCTACTAGCGGCAACAGCTTCACCAAAGCAGGCGAGTACCGAGACAGCAAAACAGGTATCAACTGCCAGTCGGATCTCAGCGCTAAAGCCGGAATTCCACGCAAAGCTTCATACAAAACTAATAAGTTTTGTTGAAATTGCTGTAATTCTACTGCACCTTGGGGTGCGAATTTAGCTACAGCATCTAAGTAACTTCTCGCATCAGCATAAATCGGTAAACTTCCCTCTGGAAAATGGTAATGCCCCAGCGGATCGTAGGAAATTGCTGCGATCGATTCCTCCAAAACATCAAAAACTTGCCGCAAAGGATTGAACGACCGGGGGTCAGTCAAACCGCAATAAAAAGAAGGCCCCGAATCAAAGTGAAATCCCCGGCGCGAAAAGCTGTGGGCTGCCCCGCCCGCTATTGTGTGGCTCTCGCAGACGAGCACCCGCTTGCCGTAACGAGCTAGCATCGAGCCGGCGACTAAGCCCCCAATACCGCTGCCAATTACGATCGCATCAAAGTCTTGCATTTATCAAATGTGGTATAATTGTATTATTTCTTGCTGAGTGTTGACAGGGTAGTTTTATGGGAGGAAAACTATGAAAGCTTTATCTATTTTAGATGAAGTTGTTCGCGAATTAGAACAAGACGTGAATCTTTCGCGCATTAAAAAAATAATATTTTTTGCTTGTAAAGATTTCTGGGAAAACGACCCCGCCCAACTCGCCAGCGCCGATGTACGAATTTTAATTGAAGAACTGTGCGCCAAATACAGCCGATTAGAAGATATTGAAGCTGTTTTAAATAGTATAGTCTCTAAGGTTAACAAAAAA
The DNA here is from genome assembly GCF_036702415.1 of Microcoleus sp. D3_18a_C4. Classification (NCBI taxonomy): domain Bacteria; kingdom Bacillati; phylum Cyanobacteriota; class Cyanophyceae; order Oscillatoriales; family Microcoleaceae; genus Microcoleus; species Microcoleus sp. D3_18a_C4. The sequence continues at coordinate 47,104 of NZ_JAUBTI010000017.1, forward strand.
ACCGAGTATGCTTTAGTAGCAGACCTCATAGTCTGTCAACTTAGCAGGCTGTATGAATTTGAAGACTTCACCAAATTAGAAATAAACATATCTAGTTTTGGCGGTCAGGAAGCACCCGCATTTGAAGAGCACTTTAGTTCGGAAATACCCAGCAGCGAAGAAAGGGCAAGAAACCCCGGCCCTTTATTTGATGTCCGACAAAAAATATTGCAGCAAACAAATCCGCTGAGGGCGAAAATCCTAATTTTTTCTAGTCTTTATCACGAGTTCACTTTTAGCGATCGCGACTGGCTACTGCTGAAAACTCAAGAACTTGACAATCTACTGCGACAACTGTTTAATGTCTGTGGCAGCCTAGCCGAACTGGAATCTCAGTTGTACAGAACTGCTAGCAATCTCGACAACAGAGATGAAAACGACCAAGCTGCGAGCGTAATCATCAAAGCGATGAATCCTTGTTACGCCAAAATGCAACAGGAAGAACTCCATGAAGCCGAATCTTCGCCTAGTGAAGATTACGATCAGACACATTTAAACAACAGTGTTTATGAAGAGAGCGAGCTGGTGGAAAGGCGCACCGATTATTTTGATCCAGGCGAGATTACTCACATCCTTCAACCTGCTCCACCTCACTATCATTATGACCCCCAAAAGAGTTACTTAGTGCCGGACACGGCAGAAAATGTACCGTTTAAAGAACCCGAAAGCAGCAATAATTATGCTACCGAGTTCAGACAGGAAATGGTAGAAACATTCCCAGTTGCAGAAAGGTCGAGTATTATCGAAACTTTAGAACCGGCGGCTCCTGTTATTATAAATATTAGCGATTCCATCAAACGCAAGTTGGAATTGGAAGAAGAAATGACAGAATTAGTCAGTCAAAGTGCTAACTCCGCAACGGCGCAAATAGAAAATATATTCACCCAGTTAGAAGCTGCTTTGAACGGAAAGTTTTCTACGGGAAGTGCCGAGGAGCGTTTGTACTGGAAATATAAAAATCTCAGAGAGTATGTAGGAAAAGTTCAGAAGTTTGCCGATAAATTGCTGGAAATTTTGAGCGAATTGGAGTTAAAAGAAAGGGGGCAATCTCCTTCTGAAATCGCCGAAAACCGGGGGGACAATATTTCCGAAATCCCGCCGGACCACTCTAGCCATAAAGCAAATCAGTATCAGCTTCTGGAAATGGCAAAACAAGGCAAACCAAAGGCGATCGCCCAATTGATCAATCAATTGCTACAGCCTAAAGGAATTGCTGCTACAGTAGGATTTAAAGACGGTTGGCTCCATGTGATTCTGGAGTCTGCTGAAGTACCAAACCAACAGGCTACAGCTACATACATTCACAAAAAACTGTGTACTTTAAAATCAAAATATCTTACTCATGTGAAAATTCACGGGCGACAGTTAGGCAACAAAACAGTCTTGTGGACTCAAGAATTTGTCAATCCAACTCATTAAATGCCCCGACTCAAGTCTGGGGTGACACAAACTAAGTCCGCTTGCGTCAACTGAAATTCAAGAAATTTCATCAAATTTATCAGACTCTAGTCTGGCGCTACAAAAACTAAGTTCGCCTGCGCGAACAGAAATTTAAGCAGCCTAGAAATAGCAGATTGTACCTAATTACCAACAAAAAAAATATGAATGCCAGCGAAATTTTAAGGCGATATACATCAGGAGAACTAGATTTTCAAGGTATGAATCTCAGAGGGGTATACCTGAGCGGGGCCGATTTAATTGGCGTCAATTTAAGTAATGCTGACCTTTGGGGTGCAAACTTAGCGATGTCGTACCTGAGCAGAATTAACCTTCAGCGCGCAAATTTAACTAATGCAAAGCTGTGCGGTGCTAACTTAAATCAAGCAAACTTGAGCGGAGCAAATTTGTCGGATGCAGACTTCCACGGAGCTACTTTGCAAGGTGCAGACTTTCGCAAAGCCAACATCTCTTTGGCAGTTTTTATTGATGCAAATTTGAGCGATGCAGATATGCGAGGTGTGAATTTGCAAGGTGCAGATTTGCGCGGTGCGTGCTTGCGGGGTGCAAATTTGCGGAAGGAGGTGCGGATTTTTGAGGGTGCAAATTTGCGGGGTACAAATTTGCAAGGTGCAGATTTGCGGGGCGTCAATTTGCAAGGTGCAGATTTGACTAAAGCTAATCTCAGTCACGCGAATTTGACAGAAGCATCTCTGGGGGAAGCAAATCTGACTCAGGCGAATTTGAGCGAAGCTATTTTACATGGCATATTTTTGACTGAAGCAACTTTGGTAGAAACAAATTTTTCCTGGGCTGTAATGACAAATGCTAAGTTGGAAAGAGCTGTGTTAATTGATGCTGAATTTGCTGGCGCTAACTTGCGGGGTGCATTTCTTCCTGATGTTAAGTTGAGCAATGCTAATTTAGTTATGGCTGACTTGAGTCGAGCTAATTTGGTGAGGGCTGATTTGAGTCGAGCTAATTTGAATCAGGCAAATTTGAGTGAAGCTGATCTGACTGATGCTTACCTGGCTAGAACAGATTTTCGGGAGGCAATTTTGCACCGCACAAATTTGATTAGGGCCGATTTGAGCACTGCTAATTTAACGGGTGCTCAGTGGCGCGGTACAATTATGCCGAATGGAGAAATCCACGGATAATTACTTGTACTAGCAATTTAACGCTGTCGGCAAAATAGTTAATTTAATAGTTAAGGCAATTTTTTTCAATAAAAAAATATCAAGGCTGTGTTAAATCCCGGAAAACTTTTACAAGAACGTTATCAATTGCAACAGCGTTTAGGACGCACAGCGGCCGGTCATCAAACTTGGCTAGCAGTAGATTTAGAGTTTCAAGAACAGGTGACACTGAAAATGTTAGCTTTTAGCCCGGAAATGCAGTGGGAAGAACTGAAGCTTTTTGAAAGAGAAGCACAAGTTTTGCAGGCGCTAAATCATCCCCGCATTCCTTGCTATCGAGATTATTTTTCCCTGGAACGGGAAGCCGGAGCAGGATTGCCTTGGTTTGGATTAGTGCAAGATTATATTCCGGGATTTTCACTTCAGGAATTTTTAGAAAATGGTCAGCATTTTTCCGAAAAACAAGTACGAAAAATTGCCACTGAAGTGCTAGAAATTTTAATTTATTTGCATGAATTGAGTCCCCCGGTTTTGCACCGAGATATTAAGCCGAGTAATTTAATTTTGGGGGAATATCAGCAGGTTTATCTAGTAGATTTTGGTGCGGTACAAGCTCAAGCGGCGGTGACAGGCGTAACGTTTACAGTTGTAGGAACCAGTGGCTATGCACCCTTAGAACAGTTTTGGGGCCGGGCGGTGGCGGCTTCTGATTTGTATGCTTTGGGAGCTACTTTAATTCATTTGTTAACGGGCGCGACTCCTGCGGATTTACCACAGAAAGATTCTCGGATTCAGTTTAGCGATCGCGTGAGTGTCAATCCCAGTTTGGTAAGCTGGATTGAGAAGATGACGGAAATCGGGTTAGAAAAGCGTTTCAGCAAGGCTAGAGACGCTTTAGCAGCTTTGAAATCGGGAAACATACAAGGCGCTAATCTTCAAATAGCGACTGTTCGGAAAATTGCTAAACCGCTTCACAGTCACATTCAAGTTAGCAAATCAGCGACGGAGTTACACATTAAAATTCCGGCTGTCTTAGTCAGAAAGCCTTTATTATCTGCTTATCTAGGAACAGTAATGCTAATGACATTCATCCCGACAATTATTCCCTTTTTAACAGGAAAATTGAGCATAGGGGTAGTAATTTCGGTACTTATAATAGGTTTATTAGTTAAGGTTATTTTTGAGAGAAAGCAAGTTAAATTTAATCGCAAATTTTTTAAAATAACACATCAGGTATTGGGGTGTAAATACTTACAAGAAACAGGAGAAATATCAGAAATCTTGGGTGCTTTCATTCACAATAACTCTCTTTCGGGAAATCAAATCAAGATTCGTGCCGGTAACGATATGGGAACTTACTTTTATGTTTTAGCAACAAATTTGACAGAGGTTGAGGCGGCTTGGTTAGCGCAAGAAATTCAAGATTGGTTAAATTTAAGATAAATTTTTGTAGGGCGAAGCCTTGGGGATTAATTTTTTTTGTATAATAGACATCTCCCAACTAAAAATGGGTGACGCGCTCACTTATAGGGCAATACGCTTGGGTTAAAACTATTTATTGCTCGGAGATCCCCCTAAATCCCCCTGATTGTTGGGGGACGCAAGAGTAAGTTCTTGTCCCACCCCCTACTCCCCTTTTTAAGGGGGGCGCCAGGGTGATCGAGCTTAACTGAACCGTATTGACTTATAGGGTGTCTAAAATACAACTTTAAAAGAGTTATGCCAAGGCTTTCAAAAAAATACCCGAATTAAAGTCACTATATCTTATTACGCGATCGCCCAAAAAACATTAAATTTTAATTCAAATTTCTCCCTTCACAGGCAAAACGATCGCAAACTCAGTGCCAACTCCAAGCTCTCCCTTCACCTCGATGCTGCCGCCATGTTTCTCTACCGCAATCTGGTGGACAATTGTCAACCCCAATCCCGTTCCTTTGCCGACACCTTTCGTCGTGAACAAATGGTCGAATATCTGCTGTTTAATTTCCTCTTTGATTCCGGTGCCGTTATCAGCAATTTTAATTTTAATGTACCCTTCGCTGACTAGATCCGTGGAAATCGTGATGCGGTTGGGATTGGCGGTAATTTCGCTAAAAGTGCGTCCTATATTTGACTCTTCTAAGGCATCGATCGCATTGGCAAGCAGGTTCATGAAAACTTGATTCAATTGACCGGGAAAACATTCGATTTTAGGGAGATTGCCGTATTTAGTTATCACTTCTATTTGCGGGCGGTGTTCGTTTGCTTTGAGACGGTGTTTCAAAATTAAAATAGCGCTATCAATGCCTTCGTGAATATTAAAAGGAACTTTGTAGTCTTTGTCGCCTCGGGAGAAGGTACGCAAACTGTTGCTGATGCTGCAAATGCGATCGCACCCGAGTTGCATTGAATCAATCATCTTCGGTAAATCTTCCAAAAGATAATCGAGGTCTATCTCTTCGGCGTGGTCGGCTATTTCCGATTGCGAGGCACCGGAGCGATACAATTCTAAGTGTTCGATAACATCTTCCAAACTTCTTTTACCTTCGCTTAAATTGCCCGAAATAAACCCAATCGGATTGTTAATTTCGTGGGCGACTCCGGCGACTAAATTACCCAAAGCCGACATTTTCTCACTTTGCACGATTTGCAGTTGTGCTTGTTGTAAATTTTTTAGAGTTTGTTCGAGCTGTTGATTTTGCTCTTGCAAAAGTTCTGCGGCTCGCTTGCGCTCAGTGGCATCCACACCCAAACCAATAATCCCGATCGTCTCGCCCTGGGAATTTTTTAACTGCACTTTCGTGACTTCTAAATAGTGCAGTTTGCCGTCAACAAGTCTGAGAGTTTCGCTGGAGTAATGCGGCGAATCTTGGGCAAGGCAGGCCGCATCTGAAACCAGACAGCCCGCTGCATTCTCCCCCAGTAGATCTTTATAATGATCGACAGCTAGGAAATCGCTCAGGGGCACGCCCACATCTTCACAAAATGTCTTGTTGAAAAACTGTACTTTACCACTGGGATTAACCATCCAAATCCAAATCGGAGCGACATCAAGAATTGCTTGCAGCATTTGTTTCTGATCTGCAAGCTGAGATTCGGTTCGGCTAATTTTTACTAGCGATCGCTCTAATTGTTGGTTGTAATCCTGATATTTTTTATAAAGCAGAGCATTTTGCAAACATATGGCTGCCTGGGAAGACAGTAGATTGAGAAGTTGCAGGCGATCGCGGGTAAAAACTCTTGGGGTTAAGCGATTTTCCAGATACAAAATGCCGACTAAGTTGCCTCGATCGAGAATCGGCCAACACAACAGGCTCTGCGGTTGGTATTTGAGGATGTAGGAGTCGGAATCCCAATCACGTTGTTGAGCGAGATCCCGAACAATCACAGGTTTCAATAAATTTTTAACGCAGTCAACAATTGTGAGGGGCAAGATATCGCTGTTTTCATCGAGTTTTGCCGATGATAAGTCGATCGCCCACTCGACTCCCGAATTGTCTAGCGTGCTTGTAGCCGCGATTTCCCATTGATTGCCGTTTGGCAAAATCAGCGCCCCTTTGTTAGCTGCTGTATTTTTCATCGCCAGTTGCATCAGTTTGGCAATCAGTCGAGCGAGTTCTCTTTCACTAGAGAGCCCTTGACAAGCTTTTAGCAGTGTTGAAAAATTCCCGAAATCTGAGACGCTCGCCGAAACAGACGGAGGAATGGATGGATGAATGGATGGATGAAGCGATTGATTTTGCCCAGCAGGTGTGGGAAAATTTGCTAATGGATTTGCAGGGAGTTTTGCGGGTTCTAAAATCGGTTTTAATAATTGATGATAACGTTTTTCTAAGTCATCAATTTTGGCTCTATCTCCCCAGCGGACATAGCAATCATAGGCATCTATCATGTAGATTCTGGCAATTTTTTCTCTTCCCAACGACAGGTAAAACTTAGCAGCGAGTTCGCAGCCAAGAGCTTCTTCATTGACATATTCGTGAGCTTTAGCTCCGGTAATAGCTCGATCGTAAAGTTCCATTGCTTCTGCTGTCTGTCCCAAAACGCCGAGCAATTCTGCCTCAACCAGATCGAACTTGTGTTGGTAATTGATCGGCGTATGGTGGGCGAATTCTTTGAGTTTTTTCTGACTAGCCCCAACGCGATTAAGGATTTGTTGGCGCTCCGCCGGTGTGGCATCTGCATAGATTGCCAAATCTGCCAGCGCATCATAAAAGTCGTGCATCATCGTTAATAGCATCAAAACAGAATTCCCAAGATAAGGTTTGCCTCCATTTCCCCTGTCGATTTGCTACGGATTACGGCTCGAATATATCCCGAATCCGTAGCCTCTTTTTCCTAAAATTTATACACCTCCATCTGGAAGATAACAGCCAAGATTAATTGAAAGATTAAAAGGTTTAATGTATTTGTAAATAATCGGTCTGCGTTTCAGTTCGTCGAGAATGTCTGTTCGGTTGAGGACTATTTCTCCCGATGCAATTAACGATCGCTAATGCAACTTTTTGGGATTTGGGCAGCACCGCGTCCCGGAAATCCTCCGCCACAACGAGGTAGGTTGGAGAATTTTAGGGGCGGGTTGTCGGTCTTTCTCGCGCACGAACCGATCGATAGCCGATCGAGAATCTGTGTACGAGTGCGCGATCGGGCGATATCCCGGCATTAGCGCAGTCAAATCTACTGCATTTATTATTGCGTCCATATCGGCTGGCCTCAACCCAGACATTAACTTGACAAAACTTAGTGTATCTATCTTAGGGCATAAATACCATAATTTTCCACCGATCGATCCCAAATTCCAATTATCTGTTAATGAACAACATTTTATACTTGGGCGATCGGGATTAAAGCTTTTTACTTAGGTATAAGTTTCTGCTGTTAATCTCAAATGGGATTCAATAAACGCGAAATACCGTATAAACACCGCAGTATCCTGTCTTGAAAAATACAATGGGTAATTAATTGAATTTAATATAGCGCGATCGACCAAATTTCCGCGAAGCCGATCAAAAACTTACTACCTTAAAAAGTCCAAATATACTCTATAGAAATTATAAAAAATCCGTCGTAAAAGCAGTGGCATTCCAGTCCCCCGAATTTATCCGTGGGGTCAATGCTTCAATTCTTTAATCTAAAATCTAAAATCTAAAATCTAAAATCTAAAATCGATTGACCGAAAGCATCCAGGATACAAGCCCCCGGATTCACCCGTCCAGAAATAAAAAACCTGTATCCGATAAACTTGCCCCCTAATTTATCCGTGGGGTCAATGCTTCAATTCTTTAATCTAAAATCTAAAATCTAAAATCTAAAATCGATTGACTTTACCTACATTCCGACAGGGGTTAAAACCCCTGTCGGAATGTAGCTTCCCGAGAAGGAAACAGCGTTATTTGAGATTAGTCGTCTGTCGCTCTTTTTGCCGCTCGTTGAGGTCAGTCAATATCTAGATTCACTTTCTAGCAAATATTGTCTGAGGCATCTTGAGTATTCTATCTTGCATCTCGTGCTGCATCATTGATATTTTCTTGGCCGCCGCTGGTACCATATCTCAGAGACTCAGTACCCTCTGATACTCTTTCTTTGGCTCCCTGGGTGGCTTCTTTAACAATTTCTTTTGCTCCCTGCAAGCCTTCGCGGGTGTTTTCTTTAAGATTAGCAAAGCCTTGTTTGGTTTTGTCGCCAAAGTCATCAGCTTTGCGCTGGGCGGTGCGAGCATCTTCCTTCACCTTTTGGCCAATTTGGTCGAGTTTTTCAGGCGCGTCATCCGCTACCCGCCGCACATTTTCGCCTACATTGTTGCTAGATTTCGTCTCAATGCGTTGCTGCGCTTGATCTTTTAGAAGCTGAGCTTTTGCTTCTGTGGATGTCATCTTTTTGTTTCTAGGATCGACATCGGGGTAGTCGTTCATGCCACCCTTGAATTCGGACGTTACAGCCCCGGTCGGTACTTCTTCTCTAATTTTGTCGGCTGTTTTTCCTACCCTCGCATCAGCTTTTCCTGCCATCACATCCGTTTTTCCTGCCGCCACACCAGGGCCGCTGCAGGCCGTACTCACTAATACTAAAATGCCAGCCAGAAACACTGTTAAAATTTGTACAGCTCGAATTTTTTTCAGAAATGCAGTTAGTCTCTTCATAAAAATGCTCGGTAAGTGGGAAACAAGCGTGGCTTGAGCCCTGAGAGGGAAACGACGCGGCGGTTTCAACCGCTTTGAATCGCCTTTCGGGGTTGGAGAGGTATGGTTGCCCCTCTGATGGAGATATGGTTGTCTCCTTTCTCCCTTGCGGGGAAATGTTCGCCTCGACCTGGTTATAAAGGCTTGTTAGACCTGCAACACTGTTTCAGTGACTTTAAAACTGTTTAATTGCAGATGACAGAGCGGAAAACTGGCGGATCATTCGCCGGTGTCGTGACCTAAATAACGTCTCCGCCATGCGGGGGGTCTGGTCAGAACAGCTTGCAATTTCTTACAAGCTCAGTAGCACTTAGCCCTGAGTTCCTGACAAAAATGCTCCTTTCTATTGTGAGATGCTGAAATGCCTGGTGGTTCTGTAGATGGCTAGCCTTACCAAATTAGGCACTTAAACACTTTTTTTAGTATACGAATAGAAACAGGAGCTTTTCATCTATCTCAAGTTAGATTTCTCAAGTTATAGTAGAAGGAAGAAGGAACAATGAAGAAGGAAGAAATAAGAAGGAAGAAGGCTCTTCGGCTTGGCGAGCGGATAGAAATCACCAATCAGGAAGAAGGAATGGACAATCCTCAATCTTTTACCCATTATTAAAAGTCGCAGCACGCCGTGCCGGACACGGCAATGCCCTTTACCTACATGGCTGTTTGCTTCTCTGTGCGCGCACTACGTTGAGATGTTTTGCGTTTTTTTAAGTTCAAAAAAAACCTTCCGGTCAGGAACCAGAAGGCAGTGGATGTATGATCTCAAGTACAACAAGGTCTTTAATCGCAATTGTCGTGGCCTATCCCGATCGCACACATCTGTCTAATGGCTGAAAGTATGTGCACACTTACTAAGCATTTTGAATCGCTGTTTTTAAACTTTTGCAGAATTCGCCGATCGCCTCTAAACCCTGTTCTGGAGTTCCTTCGGCCAAGCGTTTGACAAAAGCACTGCCAACAATCGCAGCATCTGCACCCCATTCTTTCACTTGGCGAGCGTGTTCGGGTTTCGATATACCAAACCCGACGCCGATGGGTTTGTCGGTGACGGCGCGAAGTTCTTGCAGCAACTCTTTTGCTCTCGTTTCTAAGCCTTCGCGTACTCCCGTAACCCCCGTCACGCTGACTAAGTAAATAAATCCTTGAGACTGACGAGCGATCGCTTCTATACGACTTTTGGGACTTGTCGGAGCAACTAATAATGTTAGTTCAATCCCTAATTTGTTGGCAGGTTGGATGAGACTGTCGGCTTCTTCTAAGGGCAAGTCTGGTACAACCAATCCCTGAACTCCAGCACTTTTGATTTGCTGCAAGAACGTTTCTATACCTCGGTACAAAATCGGGTTGTAGTATGTGAAGAGAATGATGGGCGATCGCAAATTCGGACTAACTTTCGCTACCATTTCCAGCACCGAATCTAACCGCGTTCCCCGCTGTAGAGCCCTTGTAGCAGCAGCTTGAATCACCGGCCCGTCAGCTAGCGGGTCAGAATAGGGAACGCCAAGCTCGATCGCGTCTGCACCGTTGTCATCCAAAATTTGCAGTGCTTTAGCCGTTGTCTCCAAGTCTGGGTCGCCAGCAGTAATAAAAGGAATCAATGCACATTGGTGGTTCTTGCGTAACGTTTCAAAACAATTAGAAATAGTCATTAGTTATTAGTCATCAGTCATTGGGCATTGGGCATTGGGCATTGGGCATTGGGCAAACAGGGCATTGGCCAAACAGGGCATTGGTCATTGGTCAGTTGTCAGTTGTTATTAGTCATTAGTCATTGGTCATTGGTCATTAGTCAGGGAGCATCTCAGTTTTGTAAAAAGCATTTTTTTTATTGTAGTGCGAGCGTCCCCGCTCGCGTATTGTACAATACGCGAGCGGGGACGCTCGCACTGTAAATGCAAAACTGAGATGCTCCCATTAGTCATTAGTCAGCAATCATTACTTGGCGGTCTATATTCATCTTCCTTAGCTTTTAGTCGGCAGTCATTATTTCACCGTTTATTGCTAATAACTAATAACTAATGACTAATGACTAATGACTAATGACTAATTATCTTTTTCCTGCTCAATTTCGGCTTGAAGTTTGGCTAATTCTTCAGGAGTGAGTGCATCTAGCTGCTTCTGCAAGACAGCTTCTTTGTAGTCTTGCAATTGCTGGCTGTAGGTCATATTTTGAGTCAGTGCTCGAAATAAATAAGTCACCAGCCAGCCAATCAAGCCGGCGACCAAAAACAACTGACTCCAAATCCCTGCATTCATGCTGTCGAGTCCGGCAAATTGCAGTAGCAAGTAGACAAACCCACCTGCTACAAAAAAGCCGACACTGATTCCAATTACGTCAATACGTCGCATTTAGGCTTCTATCTGCCGCCGTTTGGGCCGAAAATTCAAAAATGGAGCTAGGAGAAACATACCTGGGAAGAAGAAGAACATCAAGAAGTACATGAAGCCGCGCTCAAAAGAGGTAGCGACGTACCAGCGGCTGTTCAGGTAAGCGTAGGTGGCGGCGGGTACTACCAGGAGGTAGGCTCCTGCCAAGACGGCGTAAAGCAGTAAGGTAATATACATAGATTTGCTTTAGGGGAATAATAACACGGGTAGTCGGTTGACACGCTCCGTTAGCTGGTTAACTATTGTACCGCTTGCGGAGATCCAGCGCGACTTTTGGGAATTTTTTGATTAGGGGTTGCGTAAATTGGGGTTTTGCCTGTAGAATAAAAGGCTGTTGCTGTTAGTGGCTCAAAACCACAGCAGCTTGACCAAAGGGGGGCGTGGCGGAATGGTAGACGCTACGGACTTAAAATCCGTTGACCCGAAACGGTCGTGTGGGTTCAAGTCCCTCCGCCCCCATCCATTTCAATCATTTGTGATTCAACGGTTTCAGATTTATTGTCCCAGCCAGAGTTCTGTTTTCCGCTCAATTTTCGCGCTAATGGTTTTTTACTATGTCCAAAAGCGCCTCTATATCTGCCCAGTTCGCCCCGGACTTTTTACGTCGGGTCTTCAACTGGTTGAGCAAGTCGGCTGTTTCTGGAAATTGGGCGGCTGTCGGAGCTGAGTTTAAATAGTCGAATAACAAATTATGTGTCGTCGTTAACACATTAATGTCCTCATAATAGACAATATTTAGCTTCAAGTTTGAGATGAGGCGGGGAGTGCGATCGCAAACTCTGCTCCCCCTCCCAAAGCTGAAATTACCTCTATTTTCCCCCGATGTTTTTCCACAATCTGGTAGCAAATTGCTAGTCCGATGCCAGTGCCTTTTCCCGGTGCTTTAGTTGTGAAAAATGGGTCAAAAAGCTTAGTGTGGATTGCGGGTGAAATGCCAGGGCCGTTATCGCAAATTCGCACCATAATTTGGCTACTGTCCAACTTTTGCGTCTGAATTAAAATCTGACGACTTTTACCTTTTTTAGAGTTATCCCATGACTCTTCTAGTGCATCTATCGCATTTAGTATAATATTCATAAATACTTGATTTAGCTGCGCTGGATAACACTCTATTGCGGGCAATTCTCCATAGTTTTTGACAACTTCAATTCCCTGCTTGAGCCGACTGTTCAAAATCAACAGTGTATTGTCAATGCCTTCATGGATATCAACTAATTTCATTTGAGCTTCATCTAAGCGAGAGAAGTTTCGCAAAGACAAAACTATTTGCCGGATGCGTTCTGAACCTATTTTCATAGATTCCAGCAGTTTTAGTAAATCTTCTCTGAGAAAGTCTAGTTCTATCTCTGCGATTTCTTCTGCGATCGCCTCTGTGGGTTGCGGGTATTCCTGCTGATAGAGACGAAGTAAATTCAGCAAGTCTATAATATACTCGTTGGCGTATTCTAGGTTGCCGTGAATAAAGTTAATAGGGTTGTTTATTTCATGGGCGACGCCTGCCACCATCTGCCCTAAACTGGACATTTTTTCGGTTTGGATTAACTGGGTTTGGGTGTGTTTAAGTTGGTGAAGCGCTGCTGTAAGTTCTTCTGTTCTTTCTTGTACTCGCTCTTCCAAAGTTTGGCGAGCCAGCTCTAATTCATCGGTGTATTCTGCTACCCATTGAACTAATTGATTGATGGATTTTGCTAAGGTTCCTACTTCATCTTCTGTGGTGACAGGTGCTTGCAAATCAAAATTTGCTTGTTGAGTAATAGTTTTAGCAACGCTGGTTACAGCTTGGATAGGAATGGCGATCGCGCGGCTGGTACAGATGGCTAGAAAAGTAGCGATCACAACTGACACTAACATACTCACTACGATGATTTGCACTCGCAATTTCTCAGCTATATTAAAATTAATGTAGGCTTGTGTTTGCTGTGCCTTAGCTACTTCTGTCATCAAGCTCAAACTCTCTGACAGCCGCTCAAACTTAACATCGAGCTTAACTGCTCTATCCCCTCTGATTAAATCCAATACCTGCTGCTGTGCCTCTTTAACTTCCTCTGGTTTTAGTGAGGAGGGAGCTATTTCTGGCCAAAAAGATTTGAGCAATTGAGAATACGAATCTGTCGCAGTTGCGTAACCGTTTAACAATTCCTTTAATTCAGCAGAATTTACTGCTAATTCTGGGGAATGTTCTTCCGTAAATAAAGCTAAATCAGCAATATTTTTTTTTACTACATCAACATGTTTCAAGAACTTAGCAGTTTCATATTCAAACCAGATTGAATCTCCCAAGACAGAGATTAGCCGTTTGGGATGTGACTGCACTGCCTGCACGGAATATTCTAAATCACTGAGCAAATGTTGTTGCTCGTCGGCCAAGGTTAAAGCTTGGAAAGCTTGCTTTTGGTAATAGTCTCCACAGATCATTCCCCCTGTGGTTCCTAGTACGGCTATGCCAATTGCTAGGGAGTAGCCCGAATTAATTTTTTGGGCAATGCTTAAGCGAGAAATGAAACGGTTAATTGCAGTTAAGGGAGTTTTTTTGAGAGGATTTTTGATGTCGCGAGATCCTTCAGTGACAGCGACATTATTTTTTCGTCTATTTAGGATAAGGTTGTTGAACCTCACAGCCCCATTCTCTCCCTGTTCAAACTTTTGCATACTGGCAACCTGAGCTAAATTTTAACAAGTTTATTAGTAAATGCACATAAATAAAGTCTCTGATTCGTAGTAGGCAATATTACCTAAATTTTATGAATTAAGGGCTAAAGCTCTACTACAAACTCAGCATTAGATAAAATTTAACCTTAAAAGACATTCCCCTGACCAATGGCTTTATAAACTTCACGAATCATGTTATAATCACTGTCGTTAGCTGGCACCAGTTTAGCTCCTTTATACTTGGCATTAACTTTGCCCACCACCAGCGCTTCAATCAGTTTATCTTGATTTTTTACGAGGCGATCGCGCATTTCTTCAACAACAACAATAGGCAGATTGCTACTAGCTACAAACAAATCATTAGGCAAGGGTTCCCCTGTGGCGATTAGCCGAAACTCACTTTCAGATAAACCCTCGCTCTTGAGCAAGTCTTTATATCTTGTATAACCGATGGCTAAGGCATCAACTTCACCCTTTTTGAGAGCTTGTAAACCTTTTTTACCCAACATTGAGATTTTTAATTCAGATTGGGGATTTAATCCAGCATCGAGGAGAATTTTAATCGGGCCTAGATGACCGCTAGTTGCACCTATTTTCCACATAGCTATTGTTTTACCTTTCAATTGTGCTGGTGACTTAATCTCACTATTGGCACGAACAAGAATAAGTGAGTGATACTCCGGGCGAGTGATGGCAATGATGGGAACAGCATTTGTCCGGGCCCGCATAATCACATATTCAGATGGCCCTGTTAGAGCTAATTTTAGCTGACCCGACTGGAGAGCTACGGCTGCTGCTATATAGTTATCTACTGGGAACAATTCAATTTTTTTCTCCAAAACTTCTCCCAACACAGTCCGAAAGGTTTGATAATTTTGCTGCAACTCTTCTGCCCCCTGAACATCAGTTACAGCAAATTCAAGCGTTTCTGGTTCACTTACTGCCAAATTGGAAGAAGTTCGATTAGATTGATTTACTGTTGTAGAACAGCTTGCTACAAACAATAGCGATAACCCAACAAAATGCCGCCGCTTCATGATTTTTAGGAGTTTTAGTGACGGTTGAAATTTGCATAACTATTATAAGCTATTTGGAATAAACTTTCATTAAAATAGATTATCCGTTGGTTAAGCTTCAGTGAACTGTTGTAGCCAAATTATTAAGAAAATTTTTAGCGCTCTGTTTTATGGTTGGGAGCATAAGGCAGCGGCTCTTGTAAACCGAACTCATTAAACGCTGCCAGCATTAACTCACAGGAATCGCAAACGCCGCCAGCAACTTCACCGCCGGCGTAACAAGACCAAGTTTTTTCGCAAGGCACTCCCCAATTATTGCCTAATTTAATGATTTTTGTCTTTTTTAGCTCACTCAGCGGTATTAAAATAGAGAGTGCATCGCGTTCTATCCCCTATTTTGCCCCTAGCCGAAATACTTCTTGCATGGCTTGAATTATAATGGGGGCGACAGTGCCGATAGCCGGAATAATCTAAAGCGTTGAGGCTAATGTAAACGCGATCGGCGTTGAGAGTTTCGGCCCCGGCGAGACCAAAACTTAGAAAAATTGTATTGCGATCGAGAACTTAGCTGATGGGGATGCTTTCGGACATTCGATCGAGGGTGCGATCGCGCTCAAGCGTCTGGCTATCCTGCAACGGCTTTGAAGGGAGCGATCGCCTCAACGGAGCTCGGATCGGGTACAATCCCGTATCACCAGCACGCCTCAAGAGGACTTTGATAGTCTAATTTTTGCAAGTCCAAACAAAAACGAAGTCGCCCCACGTAATATTACGCAGCAACTGGCAAAGTAATCACAAATTCCGTGCCCTGTCCTATTTGAGAATTTACCTCAATTTTGCCTTGATGCTTGGCAAGGATTTGATAGGAAATAGCCAATCCTAATCCAGTACCTTTGCCGATCGACTTTGTAGTAAAAAATGGGTCAAAAATCTGTTGGACGCTGGCGGAGGCAATTCCGGGCCCGTTATCCCGAATCTTGACGGTGACAGTATTGTCGGCCGTAATTTCCGTGCTAATCCAAATCGTTGGCGAATAGCCTTTGTCTTCCTTTTTCACCTCTTCGAGCGCATCTATTGCATTGCCGATCACGTTCATAAATACTTGATTGAGTTGGGCCAGATAGCACTCAACCGCAGGCAACTTGCCGTATTGTTTAATAACTTGAATACCTTGTTTGAGCCGATGATTGAGAATTACGAGGGTGCTATCAATTCCTTCGTGAATGTCGGCTGATTTCATTTTTCCGTCGTCGCATCGCGAAAAATTCCGCATGGATACGACAATTTCGCGAATGCGATCGGCTCCCATTTTCATCGAAGAGAGGGTTTTTGGTAAATCTTCTCTGAGAAATTCGAGTTCAATGTCTTCGATGCGATCTAGAATGGCATCTGGTGGGTTGGGATAATATTCTTGATAGAGAGTTACCAAATCTACCAAATCTTTGATGTATTGGTTGGCATAGTCAATGTTGCCCCCGATGAAGTTGACAGGATTGTTAATTTCGTGGGCTATCCCTGCAACCATTTGACCGAGAGATGACATTTTTTCGGTTTGAATTAATTGGGATTGAGTTTCTTTGAGTTCTTTTGTATACTCGCTAACTCGCTGAATTAATTGATTGAAAGAGACCGCTAAAACTCCGATTTCATCGTTGGTTGTGACTGGTACTTGCAGGTTAAAATTTGATTCGCGAGCAACTTGCTGAGCCACATTAGTAACGGTTTCTAGGGGTTGGGCGATCGCGCGGCTGGTTTTGTCCGCCAGTGCGACAGCGATGAGTGCGGAAATTAGCATACTTCCGAGAATAATTCGGTTTCGCAAATTTTCCGATTCTTCTAATGCTTGGGTTCCTTCCTGTCTGTGAATTTCTACTTTAGAAATTAGCTCAGTTAAACGTTGAGCAAGCTTATCTAGTACCATCGCCTCTTGGCCGCTGCTAGCCCTCAACATTTGTAGTTGTGCGGACTCCATGCTGTTGGGTGGCAAGTTCCCTACTTCCGCTTCTTTTAACTGCAATTTAATTAGCTGAGCGTAGTAATCAATGACGAGAGCAGATTTCTTCAAGAGAGCCTGCAATGCTGCCTCTTCTGTTGCTAGTCTATCATGATTTTCTAGTGCAAAAGATTCAATTTCTGAAATCAGGATTTTCGCCTGAGTGATTTGCCCGAAAAAGCGATCCTGTTCGTATTGCAGCAACACCGTGTTTCCCAAAACAGCCGGCAATCTCGCCGCGTGCGATCGGGCTTCAAATACTCTATTTTGCAAATTTTGCAGCATTTGCTGCTGCTGCCCAGCAACATTCACCTGAACTAAAGCTTGCTTGCGAAAGTAGTCTCCCAATCTCAGTCCCGCACCAGTTCCCAAAATCGCTATGCCGATAGCTAAAGCATAGCCATAGCTAATTTTTTGACCGATCCGCAAACGGTTGCATTCTGCCTTTAGCCCAGTTATATTAATAGTTGAAGTTGGTAACAAATGTTTTTGAGCATAGTGTTCTTGCTCTACCTTGCTATTCTTTGACTGACTCTGCTTAAATAATAACATTGGAAGTTCCTCCCAAACAAATCAGGAGTAATTGAGCGAAGAAAAGCAGAATGCACTTATGCTGAAGGTCGAAAGCAGTTTTGAGTGTTGAAGTTTGAATTTTGAAATGTTTCACTCACAACTCACCCCTCAATACTCAACGCTTCCCCTAGTATCTCTCTTTTTAGGCTAGAGTGTTTGTGATCTCTATCAACCATTTATGTGATTATACGCAAATTTACAAAACTTATGATTACAGCGAGTAGTATTTTTAGTCTGTTGGGACACAAGGCCCAACTACCGGTTCTCCCCGTTTTTCTTTTTCTGCCAGTTCTAGGTTTAATTCCAGCACTTTTGCTAAAATATCGTCGCTGTCAGTAAATCCGTAAGCTGCATTACATTCGCGATCGAGCTTAGCATGAAGTTTATAAAGTTGACTTGTTGGTTCTTCAAAAAATTTGTTGTAAAGTTGAGTAATTCCCCACTGCTTTGCTGACATTTGTTGAGTGCGGTACAGTGAAGTAGTAAGCTCGAAGCGGGTGCGTGTTTCTCATTCCTAAACGTTTTCCATTTTAATACTGTAGCAGGTTCAATATGACTGAAATTATTCAGTTTCCGATTATGTTATATTGACCAATAAATAAGTACAAAATACTTCCTTAGCCCGCCAGGGACTGAAGTCCCTGTCTAATAGCAAAAGTCGGTTGAAACTCACATCTTGCACCATTCTCAAGAACAGGCTTTTCGGCCTGTTCCACAAGAAAATCTACTCTTTGTGGAACAGGCCGAAAAGCCTGTTCCTAAAAGGCTAATTGAGAATGGTGCAAGATATAAGTTGAAACCGACTGAAATACAGGACTTACGCACAGCCAGCAAATACTAACTTTACAGTCCTCTTAAGAGGACTTTCGCTTTGAGGCAGGGAATTCATTCCCTGCCGGACTATCGGACTGTCGGAATATCAAACTGCATCAGTGACCGATCATCCAAGGTCGTCCCCCTCGGTGTTCGCGATTTCGCTGCGGTTTAGGTTCCTCAGAACGCTTAACTACCTCCGGTTCCCGATTTTCTTGACCTTTCAACCGCAGCTTTCCAGTTAAAATCATCGGCGGCGAAAAGATGCGTTTAGCAACAGTTTCGCAATTCGGGCAAAGCACCGGTGTATCTGCTTCTGCAAGAGGGCGCCACTTATCAAAAATGCCGCAAGTTTCACACTTAAAATCGTAAAGAGGCATATCAATTTTTGAGGGTAAATTTGGATGCAATGACTAGGGCGGGCCACACATTGTGTCAATTTAAGTTCAACTTAAGGTCAAAGTTAGTATCAGTCTGCTGTCTGAGTCACATTCCTCTAGATCCCCCCTAGCCCCCCTTAAAAAGGGGGGGACAAGAGCGCTCAAAGTCAACCCCTACTCCCCTTTTTAAGGGGGATTTAGGGGGATCTAGACTCGGATAAAAGCGAGAGATACAGAGGGCTTTAGTCTTAAGTTCACACCCCCTTGACTGGCCCGGCCCGCCCTACTAATTAAGATGGCAAAATATCCATCTGGAAAATTTCTGTCGGTAAAGCAATCGTGCAGCAAGCATTAGGAATATCCACAATGCCGCTGATGCGACCTTCAACCGGAGCACAACTTAACAGTAAATACGCTTGTTCTCCGGTAAAACCAAACTTTTTCAAATATTCGATCGCATTCAAACAAGCTCGGCGATAAGCAACGTGGGCATCCATATAATACTGCTGACCCGTAAATTCATCAACAGAAATCCCTTCAAAAACGAGGTACTCAGAATAGCGGGGTTCCACCGGCCCGGGTTTGAAAATCGGGTTGACCATCGCGTATTTATCCATGCCACCTTTGATAATATCAACGTGGAGGTCGATGTAACCCGACATTTCAATTGCCCCGCAGAATGAAATTTCCCCGTCTCCTTGAGAAAAGTGAATATCTCCCATCGAAAGTTTCGCGCCTTCGACATAAACTGGGAAATAAATTCTCGAACCCCGCGACAGGTTTTTAATGTCGCAATTGCCGCCGTGTTCGCGGGGAGGAACTGTGCGCGCCGCTTCTGCCGCAACTCGCTCGAATTCTGCCCCTTGCAGCGAGCCCAAAATTGCATTCTTGGGGTTCGGCAGCGCTGCTAAAGGCGGCACTCGATCGGGATTTGTTGCTACTAATTCCGCTTCCCGTTTGTTCCATTTATTCAACAATTCCTGAGAAGGAGCGCAGCCGATTAAACCCGGATGAGTAATCCCAGCAAACCTGACCTTTGGTATGTGTCGGGAAGCGGTATAAATTCCCTGAAAATCCCAAATTGCTTTAGCAGCAGTCGGAAAATGTTCGGTCAAGAAACCGCCGCCGTTTTCTTTAGCAAAAATTCCCGTAAAACCCCATTCGTCCCCTTGCAAAGCCCCGATATCGAGGATATCGACTACTAAAATATCCCCTGGCTGCGCGCCGTTAACGTAAATTGGCCCGCTCAAAACGTGAACTACTGTTAAGTCTACATCGCGAATGTCGTCGGGATTGTCGTCATTTTTAATTTGTCCGTCTGTCCAGTCTTTGCACTCGATGCGAAATACATCGCCGGGATTGACGGAAACTACTGCTGGAATATCTGGATGCCAGCGATTGTGACCGACTAATTCCTGTTCAGACATCGGTTTGGTCAAGTCAACTTTGAAGAGAACTTGAGGCATATTCTGCACTCCTCTAGTTACTGATTTTTACATGGTACGCGCATCTTCGCCGATCTGATGGTTGATAATTGTAAATTATTATACTAATAAGTGCAGAAACCAAAAATATTTTAGAGAACGATTATCATTATTTAACTAATTGCAGGGAAGCGCCGCAGTCGTGGTATGTTTTTGATTGGGAGTGTTTTTAAATTAAAAATTTAGTGACTGAAAATTTGACCAAACAACATATAGATCGAGTTGAAAATGGATGGCACGGCAGCCTGGATTTAGCCTATGCCAACAGATCCGGTGCAACTCAAATCATTCACAATCAAATGCAAGCGCCCCTCAAGGTGCAGCGCCCGTTTTATCCTGAAGGTAAAGAGATTTGTCACAGCGTCATCTTACACACGGCTGGGGGAGTTGTCGGGGGCGATCGACTTTCCAGCCATTTTCACCTCCAAGCCAACGCCAAAGCCTTGATTACCAGCGCCGCTGCTAGTAAAATCTATCGCAGCAGCGGAATAGAATCACAACAAAATATTGACATTCAGCTAGATACTGGTGCTAATTTAGAATGGCTGCCACAAGAAACAATAGTTTTTGACGGCGCAATATATCGGCAAAATTTGCGGGTAGAATTAGCACCAACAGCGAGGATTTTACTGTGGGAAATTACCCGATTTGGACGCAGTGCTAGGGGCGAAAAGTTCTTGTCTGGAGAATGGCGATCGCACACGGAAGTCTGGCAACAAAACAGCCCTTTATGGATTGACAGACAATTGCTCAAAGGTGGAGAAAAAATGCTCGAAAGTCCTCACGGCCTCGCAGGAAAACCCGTAGTCGCCACCCTCGCTTGGGTAGGCGAACCCGTTACAGCCGAAATCGTGGAAAAAGTGCGAGATTTGCCCTGTGAGGCAACAATTTATCCTGGTAATTCCACCGTCGGCGTGACTCGTATTCCTAACGGTTTGCTGTGCCGATATCGCGGTTCATCCACCGCTGCAGCTAGAGACTGGTTTGTCAACATTTGGCAGTTGCTGCGCTTGTCTTTTTCACAACGCCCTTGCTGTTTGCCCCGAGTTTGGATAAAATAGGATGATCTTTGAGTTTCAATGTATAGTTGCCCTCCTAACTAGATTATTCATCTCTCTCTTCTGGAGACTCTGCGCCCTCTGCGCCCTTTGCGGTTTAATCATTCTTAATCATTCAGCAACAACCGTAAACGATATCATAACCAAATAATGCGATCGCACTTACAAGAATAAAAATGCAACTCACCCCCCAAGAAAAAGACAAACTGCTGATTTTCACCGCCGCCCTGGTAGCAGAGCGCCGCAAACAAAGAGGTTTAAAATTAAACTATCCAGAAGCACTAGCCTACATTTCCGCCGCCATATTAGAAGGAGCAAGAGATGGTCTCACCGTCGCCGATTTAATGAGTTATGGAACAACTCTCCTGACGCGGGAAGATGTGATGGAAGGGATACCAGAAATGGTGCATGAAGTCCAGGTTGAGGCGACTTTTCCCGACGGAACTAAGTTGGTAACAGTGCACGATCCGATCCGTTAAAAAATAAACCACAGAGACTCAGAGGAGGAAAAGATGATTCCTGGAGAAATGATTGTTTTAGAAGGTGAAATAGAATTAAATGCCGATCGCCCAACGGTGCGGATGCTGGTAGGGAATACGGGCGATCGACCCATTCAAATTGGTTCACACTATCACTTTTATGAGGCAAACGAAGCCTTAGAATTTAATCGAGAACAAGCAAAAGGAATGCGGTTGGATATCCCCGCAGGTACAGCAGTCAGGTTTGAACCGGGAGATGAAAGGGAAGTTCAATTAGTGCCGTTTGTTGGTAGTCGTCAAGTCTACGGCTTTAATGGAAAAGTGAACGGTATGTTAGATGGATGAGGTTTTTAGAGGGACGAGACTTTTTGGCATAAATTAAAAAGAATAATTAGTAGGAGTATAATTCGATATGCCCGATCAAATTAGATTGTGGGAAATATCAAAGGATAAATTGAAGGAAATTACCCAATCTAAGTTAGACTTAGAATCTCGTTTAGAAACCTGGCTAGAGAATGATATTTCAATCCTAGCAGATGATCTCTTGGTAATTGGTCGGCAAGTGATTACTGATTATGGTGGACAACTTGACCTTTTATGTATAGATAGGAACGGAGATTTACTCATTGTTGAGTTAAAGAAGGACAAAACAGCAAGAGAAGTAACAGCACAAGCCTTGGATTACGCCTCATGGGTTAAGGATTTGTCAAACGAGAGAGTTAGAGAAATTGCCAATGCTTATTTACTGACTAAAAATGGCAGTAACTTAGAAAAGGCTTTCTGTGAGAAATTTAGCTCAGAATTCCCTGATATTTTGAATGCTCAGCACAACATTATAATTGTAGCTGCACAGATTGATAGTAGTTCGGAAAGGATTATTAAATACTTATTAGAAACTTATGGTGTGAGAATCAATGTCGCAACATTCCAGTATTTCTGTGACTCTAGTGGTAGAGAGTTACTAGCCAGAAAATTCTTGATTGAGGCTGAAATAAAACCTGTAAATATAATATCAAAAAGAAAGCCCAACTTGACCCTGGAAGAATTAGTTGAAATAGCAGATAGCAATGAAGTTGGAAAAGTGTATAGACTACTTTACAACGAAATCATACCACAAATATTTTGGATAAATACAACAACAAGAGGTCTGGCATTGAGAGGAACAAGTCAAAATAGCCAAGTTATCTTCAATCTTTTGTTAACTGAAAGCACGCCTAGGGAGGGTCTAAAGTTTAAGGTATACATAGATAGATTGTCAAACTATTTAAACATTGATGTAGAAGAGTTGGCTAATTTGTTACCTAACTATCAAGAAATAGCACAAGATGATTTTTTTGGTTCAATTGGTGAAGGATTCTTTAAAACAGAAGAACAGGTGAACCAGTTTGTGGGAAAATTAAATCAAGTAAGGAGCTAATTAATATGAGTTACAGAATGGATCGCCGCGCCTACGCGGAAACCTTCGGGCCGACTGTGGGCGATCGCGTCCGGTTAGCCGATACAGAATTATTCATAGAAGTTGAAAAAGACTTCACAACCTACGGCGATGAAGTTAAATTTGGCGGTGGCAAAGTCATTCGCGACGGCATGGGACAGTCGCCTATTTCTAATGCAGACGGCGCTCTTGACACGGTAATTACTAATGCTTTAATATTAGACTGGTGGGGAATTGTTAAAGCAGATGTTGGGATTAAAGACGGCAAAATTTACAAAATTGGTAAAGCCGGAAATCCTTACATTCAAGATAGGGTAGATATTATTATCGGGCCTGGTACTGAAGTAATTGCCGGTGAAGGAATGATTCTCACGGCTGGGGGAATTGACACTCACATTCACTTTATTTGTCCGCAGCAAATAGAAGTGGCGATCGCCTCTGGCATCACGACAATGATCGGCGGTGGCACAGGCCCCGCAACGGGTACAAACGCCACCACCTGCACTCCGGGGCCTTGGCATATGTACCGAATGCTGCAAGCAGCCGACGCTTTCCCGGTAAATCTAGGATTTTTAGGTAAAGGAAATAGCAGTCAACCTCAAGGATTAGTCGAACAAATTTTTGCCGGTGCAATGGGTTTGAAACTCCACGAAGATTGGGGAACTACACCAGCAACGATCGACACTTGTTTGAGTGTAGCTGACGAGTACGACGTGCAAGTTGCAATTCACACCGACACTCTCAATGAAGCGGGATTTGTGGAAGCTACAATTGCCGCATTTAAAAATCGCGCTATTCACACTTACCACACCGAAGGTGCTGGCGGCGGGCACGCACCGGATATTATTAAAGTGTGCGGACAAGCTAATGTTTTGCCCTCGTCAACTAACCCGACTCGCCCTTACACTGTCAATACTTTAGAAGAACATTTAGATATGTTGATGGTGTGTCACCATTTGGATCGAGGCATTCCTGAAGATGTGGCTTTTGCTGAATCGAGAATTAGAAGGGAAACTATTGCTGCTGAGGATATTTTGCACGATTTAGGTGCGTTTAGTATGATTTCTTCTGATTCTCAGGCGATGGGAAGAGTGGGAGAGGTGATTATTCGGACTTGGCAAACGGCACATAAAATGAAAGTTCAAAGGGGGAATTTGAACGGGCAAGATGCCCGTTCCACAGGGGGTTTGGGCGGGCAAGATGCCCGTTCCACAGGGGGTTTGGGCGGGCAAGATGCCCGTTCCACAGGAGGAGAAAATGACAATTTTCGGGTGAAGCGGTACATTGCGAAATATACAATTAATCCGGCGATTACTCACGGAATTAGTCAGTATGTCGGTTCGGTGGAAGAGGGGAAATTGGCGGATTTGTGTTTGTGGCGGCCGGCTTTTTTTGGGGTGAAACCGGAACTGGTAATTAAAGGAGGGGCGATCGCCTACGGGCAGATGGGAGATGCTAACGCCAGCATTCCGACGCCGCAACCGGTGCATATGCGGCCGATGTTTGGCAGTTTTGGCGGGGCGATTGGGGCGACTTGTCTGACGTTTGTTTCGCAGGCTGCGCGCGATCGAGATATTGCCGCACAGCTAGGTTTGCAAAAGCCCACTGTAGCAGTTTCCGGCACCAGACAAATTAGCAAAAGAGACATGAAACTCAACGATTATTTGCCACAAATGGAAGTCGATCCAGAAACTTATGAAGTGAGGGCAGATGGGGAATTGTTAACTTGCGAACCGGCAACTGTTTTGCCAATGGCGCAGCGGTACTTTTTGTTTTAACTGATATCTTGCACCAGTGTCAGCAACAGGCAAGATGCCTGTTCCACAAGAAAATTTATATGTTGTGGAACAGGCATCTTGCCTGTTCAGAAAAGGCTAATTGAGAATGGTACAACATAGGAGTTTTCACCGATTATACAATCATGTAGGGGCGGGTTTTACCAACAATATTTGCCAAAAACCGACAATCTCAAAAACCCGCCCCCACCCAACGGCAAATCTTCATCTTACTTCATTCGGGATTGGATTTCCTGTTAGAAAAATTGAGCGATCGCACTATCAAACCCTGACACAAAAACCAAAAATAAAGTGCAATATTAATCCCACTTAATAGCTTCGGTATTCCCTCCAGCAATATCGACACAATCTCGTTTTTTAACGGCAGCGCTTCTGCAAAAAAGGCAACAAATAACAAACCAACGCCACTCAGCATTAAAGCATAGGGAGTCGAGCGAATTTGTCTCCTAAAAGCTAATCCGTATGCAATTGCCACCCAGGGGTAAAATATCACAATTGTCACTTTGGGAAAACCCACACATCCCAGATGAACTTGGGTGCGAAAAACTTCATTGAACAGAAAGCACTGACGGGGTTGTCACCCCCTCAAGCCAAAACGCTCTAATTTAATCACCACTCTCCTGGATTTTAAGATTCCCCCACCACGGGAAGTTTTATTTTTATTTATTATCACCTAAAACTCAGGAGAGTCTTAATCGCTTGGTAAACTCAATTTTAATACCTGTCCAACAGATACCTCGTGCTTGTGCGTCGCTACTACCACCGCACCTTCTAATCGCGGATCGTAACATCCCACCCAAGCAGCAGGATGACATTCGTGTACTAAATACCCGTACAGCCAAATTGCTCCTCTACCTTCAATGACAATTCCTTGGCTCAATTGAACGTCTTGAGGAAGTTTCAAACCTTGTAAATCATCGGGTGTGATGATACCGTCTTGAGTGGTAATTCGCAAGCGCAAATGTTGGTAAGCTAAACCGTCTTGAGTTTGATTGGGGATTATTTTTAATTCAATAGGATTCATTGGATGCACAAATGTTGAATGCTGCGATAAAATCATATCATGTCTGGTAGTATGGGCGGGGGCGGGTTTATTATATTGTAGATTATGGGCAATTATTGTTGGCTCACGGGCCCCTACAAAATTTAATATCATACAAGTCCGAATCAAACAGACATGATATCATCTACCTTTTTAGGGTAAATTGGGAATCCGATCGCCAACTTTGAGTCCCAATTGGGCCGCCCTTCCGCCTCTGAGTTCAATAACTCCGTCAACGGGAACATCCGGGCCGTAGTTGGGGCAGGTTTCGCTCAAACACGGCGGTACGTTAGGAATTATCGCCTGCACGACGCCTTCCCGCAGAAAAACCATATCCAGCTCAATCAACACGTTTTTCATCCAAAAACGCACGTTTCGCGCGGGTTCGATGGGAAAAAGCATTCCCCTGTCGTCTGGCAATTCTGTGCGAAACATTAAGCCTGTCGCTTGTTCTTGGGGAGTTTGCGCCACTTCCAGTCCGATCGCGCGATCGGCTATAATCGTGTTAACCGAAATTGCCAAAAGCTGACCCATATCTATCCCGCCAAACAGCGACATAAAGTTGGATTCAGTCAGATTAGAATTTCCCGAAACAACTCCTAAATAATTACCAGACTTTTTATCTTTCATAATAGTTTGGTTATCGGAAACAGAAAGCTCTAAATCGCTAAACTTCAGACCTTCTGTCAAGACAATTTTATCATTGCCGTTGCCAAAATCTGTAATTATATCGGCTTCAGTAATAGTAGATGCGGCGCTTTTTTCCATCAGAAATAAATCCTCCCCCGCGCCTCCTGTTAAGATATCCCCGCCTTCGCCACCTATTAGCAAATCGTTACCCCGATCGCCAAAAATCCAATCCGACTCTTGTCCTCCATAGATTGTATCGCTTCCCTGCCCGCCAGACAGCGTATCAGCGCCTTCATTTCCTGCTAGCAAGTCATTTTCCCGATCGCCAAAAATTCGGTCATTTCCCCCCAAACCTTGAATAGTATCATTACCCGCAAATCCTTTAATCGTGTCGTTGCTGAGACTTCCAAGGAGAAAATCGAAGCCGAAAGTACCGTCGATGTTAACCATTTTGCGTTTAATGATGCGTTTAATAGAAGGAAGATTTGGCGATCGGCATCCGCCAACCGGTACCAAAAGCTCGATCGCTAATTTTCAAACCAGGGGCTGCTTGCCGCCGTTTAAACTCCGCTTGCCTGACTAATTTTACTACACGTTTAACCACGGCTTCATCGTGTCCGGCAGCGACAATTTGTTGGGCAGATTCGTGATGTTCTATCAACCGCTGCAAGATGTCATCCAAAACATCGTAATCCGGCAAAGAATCTTGGTCAATTTGGCCAGGTTTCAGTTCAGCACTCGGCGCTTTATTAATAATATTAACCGGAATAATTTCCTTTTCCAGGGGCGGGCATGGGGGTGGGTATGGAGAGGGCGGGCACGGGGGCACCGCCCCTACATATCCGCCAGAATTCAGCCACAGACAAAGCGAATAAACGCGAGTTTTCGGCACATCGGAAATCACCGCCAATCCCCCATTCATATCGCCGTAGAGAGTGCAGTAACCCACTGCCATTTCCGACTTATTGCCCGTCGAAAGTAGCAAATGTCCGAACTTGTTAGAAATTGCCATCAACAGATTGCCTCGAATCCGCGATTGAATATTTTCCTCAGCAATCCCGAAAGTTGTGTTGACAAACAAATTGGCGAGAGTGCGATCGTAAGTTTCCATCAAATCGCCGATCGGCAATTGTTCGATCGCGATGCCCAGATTTCGGGCTAATTCCACAGCATCATTAACCGAATGATCCGAACTGTAAGGAGAAGGCATCAACACCCCTAGAACATTTTCGGGCCCGATCGCGCAACTGGCGATCGCCGCCACCAAAGCCGAATCTATCCCGCCGCTTAAACCGAGTACAACCTTAGAAAAACCGCACTTGCGAACATAATCTCGTACTCCCAAAACCAAAGCCGCCCAAATTTCGGCATCTCCTTCTGCCGGATGAAAACTCAAATCAGTTGTGGAACCGGCATCTTGCCCGTTCCCGCCGCTGCCAACTCCACTGCCGATCGAACCTAGTTTTTGTCGTCCTTCACATAATCCCAAATCAGTTGTGGAACGGGCATCTTGCCCGTTCCCGCCGCTGCCAACTAAATCTTGTTTAGCTGCGTCATATTCCAGCAGCGCAAAATCCGTTTCAAAAGAAGCTAATAGCTGAATTAAATCACCCTTTCGATTCACAGCAAAACTGCTGCCGTCAAAAATAATATCGTCATTTCCGCCTACCTGATTAGCGTAAATAATCGGTTTCCCGCAGCGGATGACGCTGTGCTGCAACATCGCCGATCGCACTCCCCGCTTCCCCGCAGAATAAGGCGATGCCGACAAATTCACCACTAAATCTACACCCAATTTTGCCAAATCGGAAATAGGATCGCCCGCGTAACTGCGTTTACCCCAAAACTCCTCATTGTTCCACAAATCTTCACAAATTGTTACGCCGATTTTGAGTTCGCCAATAGTAAAATAATTGCTGTTTTCTCCCGGTTCAAAATATCTATCTTCATCAAATACATCATAAGTAGGCAACAAGCGTTTATGAAAAACTTGTTTGACCGCGCCATTTTGCAACAAAACAGCGCTATTAAACAATGATTTTCCGCCGAGTTTAACAGCATTAGCATTAGGTAAGGCAGTGCCGACTATGACTGCCAACTCCGGCGGCAAAGCTTGCGCTAGTTGCAGCAACTGTGCACCTGCATCTGCAATGAAACTCGGATTGATTAACAAATCGCGCGGCGGATAACCGATCAGGGAAAGTTCCGGTGTTAGCAATAAGTTTGCGCCCTCAACATCAGCTTTTTTCGCAGCCTCCAGAATTAGGTGGGAGTTGCCAAAGATATCACCAATAGTAGGGTTGAGTTGTGCGATCGCAATTTTCATCTCACCAAATCACTTAATAAATATTGCTAACAGTCCGCCCGCGCGGACTTACTTTCCTATAGTCCTAGATTTGAATGTAGCGAAATATTACTTGGATTTGTAATGTTTCAACTCTTCCTCAATATAATAATTTACCAAATCCCGGTAAATATTTTCAACCACATCAGGATTCAAACCCGATTCTTGAGCCCACTCGCGCCGCTGCTGTAACATATCGTGAAAGCGATCGAACGATTTAACGCTAGCTTCACTCGTTTTGAACCTTGCAGCCGCGATGACGTATTGAAATCTCTTGCTCAAAGCCTCGATCACTTCTCGATCGATGATATCAATTTCCTCCCGAACTTCGTGAATATTAGCGCATTCATCAGGGTCTTTCATCGTCTGCACTCCTTAATAGCTTCTATTCTAATGTTACTAAATTGATCCCAGAATGTCATCTAAGTAACAGCTAGATAAACACCAGCGGCTTATTTTTTAAAGGAGCAAAAGCGGCCGCATCAAAGCGGTACAAACTAGCAGGGCGGCCAGCCCCCCGCGAAACCTTAACACCGGTATCGCACAAAAAACCCAATTTTAACAATCGAGATCTAAAATTAGAATAATCCGAAAAACTTTCCCCCAAAATAGTTGTATAAAGCTGATACAAATCGCTCAAAGTAAAAAGTTCCGGCAAAACTTCAAAAGCTACCGGGCTGTATTCAAGTTTGTTACGCAGCCGCCGATATCCGTATTCGAGAATTTGAGTGTGATCGAAGGCCAGCTTTGGAACTTGTTGCACGGGATACCAAGCAATGCCGCCGACGCGGTGGCCCACGCCCGCCACTACACTCCCAGCAATTAACTCAGCTTCCTCAAAGCGAACCAAAGCAAAATAACTAACCGAAAGATAACGATCGCCCCTGGTAAATTCCCGAGGATCGCGCCCCGGTTCTCCGAAAGTATACAATTGCTCCAGATACAAATTTTTTACCCGAATTTTCTCAGACAAAATTCGGTAAGCCGCATTTTCTAGAGACTCGCCCTGACGCACCAAAGTACCGGGAAGACTCCAAGAATCGATAAACGGTTCGTCTTGCCGCATTACCAACAGTACCAACAAGCGGTTCTGCACGGTATCGACGGAAAAAATAACATTATCTACTCCTACTTTAAAGTCAGCTAATGAGCAACCTTCGCCCTTTTTCGTGCCTCGTGCCATGCGTACAAATGCTCCCTATTGATGTAATCTTCGATGGTCGGAGTCAGGGCTTGGGTGTCTCCTGTTTCCCGATAGAAGGTAGAAGAAACATTGGGACCATTCAAAGATGCGATCGCCACCTCTGCACCCATGCGCCTCAACTGCCACAAATCTAATTGTTCTGACGGATAACCCGGTCGCGGTACTATCAGCAAGTCCACTTGTTTTAACAATTGTTCAAATTTGTACCAGCGAGACAGTTGCCCCACCAAGTCCGAACCTATTACCAGCGTCAAATCTGCATTCGGCCACAGCAATCTTGCTTGTTCCACAGTTTCCACCGTCCTCGGACTGCTGAGTTCTGGATGCAAGCAAAGATTGTGTCTGGGCGAATTAATTTCTTGAATCATTAACAGCAGCATTGCCGATCGGTGTTCTAGAGAAGTCTGGTGCGACTTAAAAGGATTGTCCGACGCCCAAACTGCTACCCAATCAAAATGTTGCGAAAGCCAACTCAGAATTGTTTTGTGTCCCGCTGTGGGCGGATCGGCACTGGTTCCAAAAAGAGCAATCTTCTGCATAGGGAATCGGTAATTGTTGACTGTTGACTGTTGACTGTTGACGGTTGATTGATGACTGTTGATTGTTGACTGTTGACTGTTGACTGTTGACTGTTGACTGTTGATTGATGATTGATGATATCATGTCCGATCGATTGACCATAATATCCCGGCCGGGCGGGTTTTTGAGATTGTCAATTATTGGCAGATATTATTGGTGAACCCGCCCCTACCTGATGAAGGCTAATCGACCGGACATGATATGACTAATGACTAATGACTAATGACTAATGACTACTGACTAATGATTCTTTTTCGTTTTTTGGGTGAGACTCTGCAAATCTGTAGAAATTTCCACCTGTGGCGAAATCGGGTTGTCAAGTTGGCGAGTTTCGGGTCGAAGACTGGCGACCGAAGCAGCAGTTCGTTTGGCGATATCGTCCAAACTTTCCGGCTTCTGCACTCGTGTTCCGTCCTTTACAACCAACTCCATTAATGGTAAGTAAGAATCGCAATTGTGAATAGTTTCTCCCGACAATCCCAAACAATCTCCGAGAATTTGCCCATTTTCAATATGTCTAAAAATTTGCTTTCTTCCGGGATATGTTACCTTGCCGCTTGCCTCTTTCATCACCGGAATTCCGTCAATTTCCACCAACTTATAAACACCGTTCACAGGGGAACCGCTGACCAACTTGGTTCCCAAACCGTAACCGTCAATGCAAGCACCGCTACTTTTTAATTTAGCAATTTCTCGATCGTCCAAATCGCCACTAGCAAAAATTGGAACCCCAGGCAGGATCGATCGAACTTCCCGAGACAGCACCGCCAAATCGCCCGAATCCAGCCGCACGCCTTCCAACAGCATTTCACCGCTGTTTACTCGATCGGCCAACATCCGCGCCGCCGCCACAGTATCATAAGTATCGATCAGCAGCGGCGCCCCCGGAAAATAGCGGTGAAAAGCTGCAAACGCCTGATTCTCGCTGCCTTCGAGAGCGGCAACAGCCATCACCAAAGCATGAGCCATAGTACCTAGAGGTTTGCGGCCCAACTTCAAAGCAGCCAAAACATTAGAAGTTCCATCGAACCCCGCAGCCAGGGCAGCCCTAGCCGCCCATACAGCAGCTTGAGGCCCAAAAGCCCTGCGCGTCCCGAATTCCAGCAACTTAGCCTCCGGGCCCGCCACATCCCGCAGTCTGGCCGCCCGCGTCGCAATCAAAGTTTGATAATTTATCGCATTCAATAAATAAGTTTCCACTAACTGAGCCTGCCACAGAGGAGCCTCAATTCGCAGCAGAGGCTCATTGGCAAACACCGCCGTCCCCTCCGGCACCGCCCAAACATCTCCAGTAAAGCGGGCTGTGGCGAGTAAAGTCCAAAATCGCTCTCCTGCGCCGGCAAAAATCCCAGTGGACTGCAAAGCCTCAATTTGCGCCGGCGAAAACCGAAATTTCTCCAAATAATCGATAACTTGCGCCAAACCCATCGCGATCGCGTAGCCAAAACCCTCTGGCAGCCTGCGCGCGAACAATTCAAAACTCGCGGCCCGCCCGTCGATCCCTTCCCCGACGTAACAAGCGGCCATCGTTAGCTGGTAGAGATCGGTCAAAAGGCTGTAATCTGCTGAAGAAACCGTCAGTTCCCGGTCTTCTAAGATTTCTTCAAAACCTGTGAGCGGCAGGCTTTCTGTAGTAGTTTTCATAAAAAAACCCCGGACAAACTTCTTTTTCTTAATTATAGTGACAAACACCATATCTTTTTGTAAATCTTTGATAAAGATTGCAGATATTTGTCGGAAAATTCGCTTATAATGCCGTTTTAGAGCGGATTTCGGTGGATTTGTAGATTAATATTATGGTAAAATCCATATAAAGACTGAATTTAACAAACTCAGGAATTAACCACAAACACTCAAGCGTTCCGGGTTTTTTGCGAAAATATTTCCTTGCAGCCTTTGAATAGAGTTAGACAACTCGGTTTCTGAGCGTCGGGAGGGCGATCGCGACTGCTTGAGTTGAGCAAGGAAAAATCTACCACCAAAAGGTCGATCGTCCAAAAATGCGTAATTTCTCAAAGCTTCAGCTTGCTTCGATGTTGCAGACTAATAAGTAATTCAAATAAATATTGCTAAAGTCATCCACCGCCCAAAAATCCGAGTAATATTAAAAGTATCAGAACCCAGACAAGAGAGGCAGATTCTATGAATCTTTCTAAATCTTTGGCAAACGCGATGCGTTACGTTTCGGAAGCAGCGGTGCGGATTTTTAGCCCCAGCGATGACAACTATCCAAATAGTGGAGTTCAACCTTTTGAGGGTAAGCTCTCCAAAAGTTCTAAATCGAAAGAATGAACCGCCATTCCGGCAGTTTCTAGCGAGTTCGGCACAGGCATTCAGTTTAACAGTCAACGGTTAACAATTAACTGTTGACTGTTAACTTTTGACTTTTGATTTTGACAATCAAGCATCCAGGATACCCGCCACGTGATTCATTCCTTCGCAGACTCAGGACGGAGAAATCAAAAACCTGTATCCGATGAAGCTTGCCGAACGTATTTATCTCGCGCAAGTCAATGCTTCAATCTAAAATCTAAAATCTAAAATCTAAAATCGATTGACTGTTAATAGTAATTGTAGGTGGGGTTTCTCTTCGTTCTACCCAACCTACAATTACCAATCACCAATTACACTGAACTTCTCCAATAGACAAAAGGTATATTCAGTGTAGAGTAAGCTTTTTAAAGAAAGATTCGGGCGCCCGGTTTACTGCGTATAAGTTAGAGAAACACAAGCAAAACTAGAACCTTATGTTGCACTAGGGTTGGTTCAGTAATCTTATCAAAAATCCAACTATAAGCTGTTGTGCATCTAAATCGTGTTTTTTGTGCGGGCGAGACGCCCAACCCCTACTCCCCACAAGAACTTTATCAAATTTTAGTTCACAGTTTAAATGTGCAACAGCTTATAGCAATCCTTAGCAGCACATTTTAAGTTGCTACTTCGATATCTTAGAGTAATTCTACTCTTTGACAAAAGTGTTTTTAGCTTAACTGGTGACCAATGTGTAGGCACTGGCTGCGGGCGATACCTAGCCGAAAGTTCAGGTCATTCCCCCGTCTGAAGACTGGCTGTAAGCTGGTCTTTTTGTTAGCTGAAAACTCTACTGTTAGTTAGGTCTTACGAGGGTTAATTGTCGTAAAGTGATTTTACAGGCAAGCTGCAAACAGGAGTGAGAACATTCAAGTAATTGTAGGGAAGCTTTGAACGTTTGTTGGGAAATTGTTTGTGCCTCAATTGACTTGCAAGGAATTTCCCTTTCAAATACACCCCTGCTTACAGCCGCGATCGCACTCTCGAAAGGACTAGCTGATGCAGGTAAAACAAAACAAACTTTTCACTACCGAAGCGATCGATCGCTTATCTTCACCGGAACGCCTCGACGAAATGATGCAGGTGGTTAGTCCTCGATCGTGGCTGCCACTAACTGCAATTGGCTGTTTAGTTGCTGCTGCGGGGGTTTGGAGTGCGATCGGGCGAATTCCGCTGACTGTTTCCGGTCAAGGCGTGTTGCTTCTGCCCCGCAGAGTCGTGCAATTTCAAGCTGCTAGTTCCGGTCAATTGGTAAAGCTAAATATCAAGCCGGGAGATGTTGTTAAACGGGGTCAGGAAATCGGTAGAATTGATAAACTCGACCTCAAGCAGCAGTTAGAGCAAGAAAAAGCGAAATTAGCCCAACTGCAAGGGCAAAAACAAGATACTAATAAGCTGCAAAAACAGCAAATTGCCCTGGAATTAAAAACCCTAGAACAGCAGCAAAAAGACCTTCAACAAAGCTTGAATAGGGAGTCAGTTGCACCGATATTGCACCAGCAAAGTATGGCGGCATTAGAGCAAAAACGCCAAAGTTTGGAAGAAAGTTTGCGCCGCGAACAAATTGCGCCGGTACTGCGGCAGCAAACTCTGGCAGCATTAGCAGAAAAACGCCAAAGTTTGGAAGAAAGTTTGCGCCGGGAACAAGTGGCACCGATATTGCGGCAGCAAACTCTGGCCGCGATCGCCAAAAAACAGGACAGTCTTTTGCAGCGAAAGCAGCACATCACTTCTTTGGTGGAAACTTTACAGCAGCGGTTTGAAACTCGCCGCGTTCTTTACGAACAAGAGAGGGCGATCAGCGAGGATGTAATGCTGCAAGCGAGACAGGAATTCGCGGACTCTCAGATGCAACTGGCGGATATTGAAACGCAGTTAAAGGAACTCGACGTTCAGAAAACCAATAGCGATCGCGAATTCCTGCAAAATCTCAATAAAATTGACGACCTCAAAAACAGCCGGCAGCAACTCAAGGTAGAAGCTACCAATACCGAACGGGAGTACCTGCAAAATCTCAACCGCCTTAACGAAATTAAAAACAACCTCCAAGAACTTAAAGTTCAGAAAAGTAACACCGAACGGGAGTACCTGCAAAACCTGAATAAAATTGACGAAATCAAAACTAAGATTAAAGACATGGAAACCCAAGCGGTCAAACTAGCTCAACAAGACTTAGAAAAATCGATCGCCCAAACAAATCAAATTCAGGAAGTTAAACGCAAGATTGCCCACTTGCAGAATCAGTTGACGGCCGACAGCAAAATTACCAGCCAATACGACGGCCGCGTTTTAGAAGTTAGCGCCGTTGCAGGTCAAATGCTGAACATCGGTACAAGGATCGGGACAGTTGAATCTAAAAATTCTCGCGAAAAAATGGTCAGTCTTGTTTATTTTGCTGACAGAGACGGCAAGCAAATTAAACCGGGAATGACCGTACAAGTTACCCCTAGCGTCGTCAAGCGGGAACGCTACGGCGGCATTGTCGGCAAAGTAACCCAAGTTTCTCCTTTTCCGGTTACTAATCAAGATATGTCGTCAATTATCGGCAATGAAAATTTGGCTGACAGCATCGCAAAAAACATAGCTGGTGGCGGTGCTCCCGTGCAAATTTTTGTGGAATTGCAGGAAGATCCGAACACTTTCAGCGGTTACAAATGGTCTTCCTCGAACGGGCCTCCTCTCAAGATTTCCCCCGGTACTACGGCGCTAGTTCGGGTTCAAATCGGGCAGTTAGCGCCGATTTCTTACGTGATTCCTATTTTTCGTTCTTTGACTGGCGTTTACTAACCGTTATTAGTCAGTTTTTTTTCTTCCCCAGGGATAGATAATTGCTGACAAGAAATACGTTACACCGACCGTTTCTCTTGTTTATATCGAAGTCTAGATCCCCCCTAACCCCCCTTAAGAAGGGGGGGACAAGAGCAGTCAAAGTCCCCCTTCTTAAGGGGGATTTAGGGGGATCTAGACTCGAATACCAGCAAAATTTATTATGGGTTTCAGCCTTATAGCCGATGAAAATACCCGATATTAACAACTTTTTTACGCCGCGCAACTTAAGGCGAGTTCGTACTCCCACACTGCTACAAATGGAAGCAGTAGAATGCGGTGCTGCTGCTTTAGGAATTATTTTGAGTTACTGGCAACACCCGGTACCTTTAGCTCAATTGCGGAGCGAGTGCGGCGTTTCTCGCGATGGCAGTAAAGCTTCTAATATCCTCAAAGCAGCCCGAATTTACGGCTTAGATGCTAAAGGGTTTAAAAAAACTGTCGAAGAGTTGAAAATTGTACCGCCGCCTTTTATTGTTTTTTGGAATTTCAATCACTTTTTGGTGGTTGAGGGGATTAAGAAAAAGCGCGTTTACCTCAACGATCCCGCATCGGGGCCGAGGACTGTTTCCCTAGAAGAATTTAAGTCTGCTTATACTGGCGTTGTTTTGACTTTTGAGCCTGGGCCTGAGTTTAAAAAGGGCGGGAAAAAACCCAGTATTGCCAGTGCTTTAGATTCCCGATTGCAAAGTTCCCGTTGGGCGATCGCATTTTGTTTAATTGCTGGTTTATTACTGACTGTTCCCCGTTTGGCTGGCGCGGCATTTACCCAAATTTTTGTAGATGAAATTCTCGTCGAAAACCGTCACGATTGGCTGCGACCTTTAATATTGGGAATGTTGTTTGCCGCTGCTATTCAAGGGCTGCTAGCGCGGATGCGGCTTTTCTATTTGCGGCGGCTGGCTAACAAACTTTCGATTTCGATGTCGGGACAGTTTCTCTGGCATACTTTGCGCTTGCCTGTGGGATTTTACGCGCAGCGGTTTGCCGGTGAAATTAGCAGCCGCTGCCAAGTTAATGACAAGGTTGCTGAAATTTTATCGGGGAAACTTGCTGCAACTGCGATCGACGCCGTGATGATGGTTTTCTATGCAATAATTATGGTTATGTACGACTGGGTATTGACCAGTGTTGCCGCTGTTTTTGCAGCCTTAAACTTTTTGGCACTGCAATCTTTATCCCGCAGCCGCGTCGATGCTAACACCAGATTAGCTCAGGAAACAGGTAAGGTTGGCGGTGCTGCGATCGCAGGCATTCAATCTATTGAAACTGTCAAAGCTAGCGGTTTAGAATTCGATTTGTTTTCTAAGTTTGCCGGGTACTATGCCAAAATGAGCAACGCCCAGCAAGAATTGGCTTTGCCCACTCAAATATTGTCAATATTACCAGCATTTTTAACGGCATTAGCTGCAACTGCTATCTTAGTTGTCGGGGGCTTGCGGGTGATGAACGGGGGTTTGAGTATCGGGATGTTAATTGCCTATCAAAGTCTCACTCAACAATTCCTCCGACCCGTCAACAATCTGGTCAATTTTGGCAGCACTCTGCAAGAATTAGAAGCCGATTTAAGCCGACTTGATGACGTTCTGCAAAACCCGATCGATCCAGAAGCAGACCGCGATTCTTCTAATAGTGGAAACAGCCGCGCCGCCCTTGCACCAGATTCTTTTCATTTGCAGGGCTCGATTGAATTGCGCGGTGTCAGTTTTGGCTACAGCCGCTTGGAAGCGCCGCTAATTGAAAACTTGAACTTAACCGTAAAACCCGGTCAGCGGGTAGCGTTAGTGGGGGGCAGCGGTTCTGGCAAATCTACTATTGCCAAACTTGTGACCGGCCTTTACGAACCAATGAATGGCGAAATTTTATTTGACGGGGTTCCCCGCAATTTGATTCCGCGTTCTATCCTAGCAAATTCGCTGGCAATGGTCGAACAAGAGATATTTCTATTTGCCGGCACTGTTCGCGAAAATCTCACGCTTTGGGACCCGACAGTACCGGAAGCAGATTTAGTGCAAGCGTGCATTGATGCGGCAATTCACGAACTTATTTTGAATATGCCGGGAGGATACGATGCTCAACTCAATGAAGGGGGGACAAATATGAGCGGCGGACAGCGGCAGCGCTTGGAAATTGCCAGGGCATTAGTGAGGAATCCAGCGGTGTTGGTGCTGGATGAAGCAACAAGTGCTCTGGATGCTGAAACAGAGTTAATTATCGATCGCAATTTGAGGCGTCGCGGTACTTCTTGTATTGTGGTTGCTCACCGTTTGAGTACGATTCGAGATTGCGATGAAATTATTATGCTAGCAGGGGGGAAAGTAGTTCAAAGAGGCACTCATGAGGAGTTGCAAAAGCTGGGAGGATCTTATGCTCTTTTGGTTGGGAATGAAGAATAAATAGCAGAAATACAGTAGCCAACCCGACAGTCCGCCAGGGAATGAATTCCCTGTCTAATAGCTAAAGTCCTCTGAAGAGGACTGAAATGAATGATGGTTTGATTTGGCTATTCAGTCTTATACCAATTTTTTATGAGGCTGTATAGAATACGATCCCCCCTAACCCCCCTTAATAAGGGGGGGACAATTATCCGATATTTCGTCCTCCTTATTAAGGGGGATTTAGGGGGAGCAAAATATGTGCAACGACCCATTAAATTGTTATTAGCTATTGAGTCGGTTTTAACCGACTTTAGCTATGAGACGGGGATTTTAATCCCCGGCGGATCTGTGGATTAGCCCGATCGATTCCATCGAACTTTCTTCTTTGAGGCAAGGCTTTAAACCCCTGCCCGACTTGATATTACTAATCGCCAATTACTAGCTATGCTCGATCTAAATCCTGTTAAGAAACTGCACCGAATTAAAGGAAATGAACCGCTGCTGCTGAATGACCCGCATCAGGTATGGATTGTTCGATCGGGCGCGATCGCAGTCTTTGCAGCCCCGATACAAAGTGAGAAGCCTGCGGGAAACCGCCATTATCTGTTCGGCGTCGGTGCCGGCGAGGCTTTGTTCGGCGCTGCTACCCCCCCCAACCAGGGCGGGCACGGGGGCACCGCCCCTACAAGGGGGGGAGAAAATTTAAAAGCTGGCTGGGGACTTCTGGCGATCGCGATCGCCGAAACGGAACTGGAACCGATCGCGATCGCAGATTGTGCCGCTTTAGTTGCTGCTGGTGACGGCAAAACGCGATCGCTTGTGGAAGGGTGGATACAGCATTTGGGAGAACGTGCGATTCCCTACGGGATAGACCCGCCGCGCGTGGCGGAGGAAATAGTTTCCCTAGAAACTGTAGTTTTAGCAGAATCCTCGCAGCAGATATCGCTGCAAAAAGGTCAAATTCTGCGATCGCCTCCGGGAACAGTTGTCTGGGTGCGCGTCTCGTCGGGCGATGCGAGTGTCGGGGAATTGCAGTTAAATTCCGCTTCCCCAGCGTTTCCCCTGGCTGGGAATATTTTGCTGGTGGCATCCGGGGAAGTTGAGGTGCAAATTTTCTCAACAGCAGAGGTGGAAAATGCCGACTGGCTGCCCGCGAGTTTAGCTTTGCTGCACGAGTATTTTTGCTGCTGCTTGAACTTGCTGGTTTCCCAGCAAAAAGCAGAGGAATTTCGGCGCTTTCAGGAACGCGAACAGCTAAACCGCCAAGTAACTCAGACAGCTTTGGGAGATTTAACCGAGGTTTTGCATCCCCGGAAAACTGCCTTGTCTGAGGAAGGAACACCGCTGTTAATCGCTGCTGGGGCTGTAGGTAAGGCACAAAGTATAACCGTCAATCCCCCGGCGGGTTCCGAAGATTTGAGTCGAGTTAAAGATCCGATCGAGGCGATCGCGCGATCGTCCCAATTTCGCACCCGCCGCGTGTTGCTGGTTGGAGATTGGTGGCGGCAGAACTGCGGCCCGCTATTGGCTTATACAAAGTCCGACGATCGACCTGTAGCTTTGTTGCCCGGTAAGGGATCTCGTTATACTTTGTTCGATCCGATCGATCGCACTCGCAAACGGGTAACTAAAGCAATCGCCCAAGAGTTGTCGTCAGAAACTCTCATGTTTTACCGGCCGCTGCCGCTATTAGTTCGCAACGCTGCGGAACTGTTTCGCTTCGGGACGAAGGGCTACGAAAAAGACACGATCGCTGCTTTCGGGCTGGGGATATTGGGAACGCTGCTGGGGATGGTGACGCCGCAAGCTACCTCGATTTTGGTCAATGATGCTATTCCTGACAGCGATCGTTTGTTACTGTGGCAGTTAGGGCTGGTATTGTTAGTTGCCGCGATCGGACGGGCTGTATTTAGCATGGCCCAAACAATTCTGACGCTGCGGATCGAAAATGCTGCCAGCGGCACTCTCCAGCCGGCAGTTTGGGATCGATTGCTGAGATTAAAACCGGCATTTTTTCGCAGCTATTCATCTGGGGACTTGCTAACTCGCTTATTAGCAGTTAATCAAATTCGCGCCCAACTCAGCGGCGCGACGCAGCGGACACTTTTGAGCGCGATATTTTCCCTGCTGAATTTGGGGCTGATGTTTATTTACAGCCTGCCGCTGACTTTAGTCGGAATTGGTTTAACTCTTATCGCGGTTATAGTAACAGTCACATCCAGCTTGCTCTTAATCCCAAAAGAGCGGCAGATGGAAACAGGAGAGGGCGACATTAACGGGCTGACAGTAGAACTAATTAACGGAGTCTCAAAGCTGCGGGTAGCGGCCGCCGAAGGGCGAGCTTTTGCAGCTTGGGCGAAAAAATACAGCCAACAAATTAAACTAAGAACGGGAATTAAACGAATTGACGACAGCGTTTCTGTATTTAACGAAGCGCTGCCGTTAGTCAGTTCTATTCTGATGTTTTGGTTTGCAATTCAATTTATGCAAACCTCTCAAACAGGAGGTGACGGACTGAATATGGGCACATTTCTCGCTTTTAATTCCGCCTTCGGCACCTTTCTTTCTGGCGTCACAGATTTGAGCAATACCCTAACTGATATTTTAGGAATTGTACCGCTGTGGGAGCGCGCCAAACCGATCGTCCAGGGAATCCCGGAATCTGACCCGACAAAAGCCGATCCCGGCCGCTTGAAAGGTCAAATTACTGTCGATCGCGCAACTTTCCGCTACCGCGATGACGGCCCCCCAATTTTAGATGATGTCAGCATCAATATTCAACCGGGGGAATTTATCGCGATCGTCGGGCCGTCTGGTAGCGGCAAATCAACATTATTTCGGCTGTTATTGGGATTTGAAATAGCACAAAGCGGCACTGTTTATTACGACAATCAAGATTTAGCAGGCCTCGACGTTCAAGCTGTGCGGCGGCAGTTAGGAGTAGTGCTGCAAAACGGCAGAATTAATGCTGGTTCGATGTTTGACAATATTACCTGCGGGGCGATGGTAACGCAGGAGGAAGCTTGGGAAGCGGCGCAAATGGCCGGTTTGGCGATCGATATCGAACAAATGCCGATGGGAATGCACACGGTTGTCAGCGAGGGCGGCACGAATCTTTCGGGAGGACAGCGGCAGAGATTGTTAATTGCGCGCGCGATGGTTGTCAAACCAAAGGTTATCCTGATGGATGAAGCTACGAGTGCTTTGGACAACCGCACGCAGGCGATCGTTACTGAGAGTTTGGATAAGTTGAATGTGACGCGAGTTGTCATCGCCCACCGCCTGAGTACGATTCGCAATGCCGATCGCATTTATGTAATTGAAGCCGGCCGTTTGGTGGAATTCGGTTCGTTTGAGGAATTGGTAAAACAGGGAGGATTATTTGCTAGATTAGTGGCGCGGCAATTAGAGTAATGTAAACGCGATTTCACAAACCCGTAGGGGCGGGTTCACCAACAATCTCTGGCAAAAATATACAATTTCGTAAACCCGCCCTACCCACCAACAATACAAATGTACCGCTAATTTACGGGGTAAAATGTTGATGTAAATCCAACCCGTAGGGGCGGGTTCACCAACAATATCTGGCAAAAATCGACAATCTCGTAAACCCGCCCCCACCCCACCAACAATACCAATGTACCGCTAATTTATTGGGAAAATGTTGATGTAAATCAAGGCGGGGGAGGGCGGGTTTATGGGATTGTTCGATCGGTCCGAGAGATTTCGGTGAACCCGCCCCTACAGCCATCACTATGAATCGAGCCAAATTAGGCTTATTCTTTTGTTACCAAATCGGGCAACCACAACAAAATTAGCAATAGCAAGCAGGCGATAACTAAGCCAACGCTAAATATTGTAGTGTTACTCATATCGGGGGCTTGCTGCATGAGGTATACTGGCTGTATTGCATCCATAATAAATTACAGGTATTTTGTAGGAACTGAGGCTTGACTTTTCGTCCTTTTAACTTAAGATTTATGCCACAGTCCGACAGGGAATTAATTCCCTGTCTCATAGCGAAAGTCCTCTCAAAGAGGACTGAATAATATTAGATTCGGTCGCTCGACCGCAATAAGATTCGATCGCTCGTGCGGACAACAGTCCGCAAAATGCTGCGTACTGTTGTCCGCACTACAAACCTTTTTAGATCGCCCTCGAATCGACCGGATCTGATATAACTTATTAGTCCTCTTTGAGAGGACTTATGCTATGAGGCAGGGGTTTAAACCCCTGCCGGACTGCCGGACTGCGGGTGTAACGTTTTTAACTTGTGTTATGAACCCAAAAGTTCCAACATCTTCGTAGGGATTGTCAAGCGCAGTTTTGGAGGCGGTTGGTTGATTGTGAGAACAGGGATACCAGCAGCCCGAGCTTGCTCCGCAGCATCGGAACAGCCACCCGCGATCGCATCTAATTCCAATTCGTCCAATTCTTGATTAGTTGAATTTTCTTGTTGGGATTCGGACGGTACTTCTTGGGAAAATTTATTGTTGCTTTCCATTGAGGTTTTCTCCTTGCACAATTAGTGAAATTTGTTTCCAAAAGCGATTGAACCAACTCCTAGCAAAGTTGCCTGCTATCCCACTTTTTTACCCGCAAATGCGTCATAAGTTCTCGGAGAGAAGCGGGGGATATTATGCCAATCTTGAAACATAAAACCCAAACCGCCTGCGATCGCATCTAATTCCGTATCGTTCAATTCTTCAGCAACAGAATTGGCTGGCGACTGTTGCTGTTGTACGGCCGAATCTTGCTCAAGTTCTCGGGAAAACTGATTAGTGCTGTCCATCTGATTGCTCCTTTTGATTTCGGTGTTGGATTCAACAAAAGATTACCTATGCTCCAGGAGTAAGGAGACCGGCGACACCCCCAGCAACAGCTCCTTCTAGCATTTTCTCACCGATCTCATCGAATTTTCCTGTGACAAGAGCGCTGAAAAATCCAGCTATAGCACCTCCCGCGGCTCCTATAGCACCTCCAACAGGTCCAGCGCCAGCAACAGCCTCCAATTCACTGTCAGAC
Organism: Microcoleus sp. D3_18a_C4; assembly: GCF_036702415.1. Lineage (NCBI taxonomy): Bacteria > Bacillati > Cyanobacteriota > Cyanophyceae > Oscillatoriales > Microcoleaceae > Microcoleus > Microcoleus sp. D3_18a_C4. The sequence continues at coordinate 90,279 of NZ_JAUBTI010000017.1, forward strand.
AACTCGCCTGAAGTATCTGACTGACTCTGATGCTGGGGCGTCATCGACTCCAGCCACTCAGAAACCTCTGTTGAGGAGAAATTGTAGCTTTTTTCTTTGCCCAGGGCTACCGCTTTATCCACTAAGCTTTCCCGATCCGTTACGGATTGGAACTGTAGCTGGAGTTCTGGATCTTGTGATACTTCTTGAAAAAAATGATTGACGCTTTCAAATTCAAAAGACATGAGATTTGCTCCTGATTTAATTGTTAAGGAAGTTACTCCTTAATTGATTTTTTCCGGCTAGGCTATGGCTGGCCTTTGCGTAAATTTAGTTTAGAAAATTTCCTGCCTAAAGTAGCTAGCTCAAAGTAGAGTTTTGAACCTATAAAAACAACTTAGCTTTAACTCACCTTTAGTTGAGAAGATTACCTGAACTTTTGGCTAGGTATCGCAGATCGCATACAACTATATACTGGTAACACTCTCTTGCAATAACTAAAGCCTGCGTCCCATTCCTGAGTTTCTCCAAGCGATCGCCCCAACGCCCAACACCAACTACTCATCCCACTACAACAAAAAAACTTTAACCTCATACGGAAGCTTAAAATATGCCAGCCAGACAAATCAACAATATCCCAGATGAACCCTACCTTCACTTGCTAGAGAAAGTCGATTTTACTCCAATTTTTATTATGGGAGATCATCGTTCGGGAACGACGGTACTATATCAAATATTGGCTGCAACTGAGTGCTTTAACTACCTCAAGGCTGCTCACATCATCAAATATGATGAAATCTTGGATAACCATATAAATGGAAGCCAAGAGCAAACTCGTCAAGAGTTGGAAAATTTGTTTGAATCCTTGGAAATCAGCGATCGCCTGTTCGATAAAGTCAAGCCTACTCCCGATTTACCAGAAGAGTATGGATTTATTCTCAGAAATGCTGGCTATGACTCTTACTTGAACCCTGAAAACCTGCTTTTGTTTGTGCAACTCTGTCATAAAATTCAATTTGCTTCCAATTCAGACAAATCTCTCTTGCTCAAAAATCCCTGGTGTTTTCCCCACTTTATGTATATCAAGAGTGTTTTACCTAAAGCTAAGTTTGTGTTTATTCACCGACATCCAATGGGAGCATCTCAGTTTTGTAAAAAGCATTTTTTTTATTGTAGTGCGAGCGTCCCCGCTCGCGTATTGTACAATACGCGAGCGGGGACGCTCGCACTGTAAATGCAAAACTGAGATGCTCCCCATCCAATCCATGTGATGAATTCTAAGTTAAAAGCGGCGCGCTTGATGCTTTCTGTTAAAAGTCCCTACACGCAGCTAATTTCTAAGCGGTATCGCAAGATATTTGACAACCCCCTGCGGCGTTTGCTTTTTCGGATTAAGTATTCGAGTTTATTTGGCTTGGGGATACGTCAAGTGACTCAAACATCTATGCTAGCTACGACTTATTTTTGGGAAAATATTCGAGCGCTGCCAACAACCGATTATATATCTATTAAGTATGAGGATTTATGTCAATCCCCAGAGTCAACTATCCTGAAGGTATTGGAGTTTCTACAACTAGAAACAAAAACTACTGTAGACTATGAAAGATCGATCGCTCCTCGTCCCGTGAAGTTATTGCCAGAAGTGGAAAATAGCTATGATGAAATCTGCCGGAAACTCCAACCGTATCTCGTCCATTGCGGTTATTAGGAACTACGCATTAAGCCAAAGAAACCGGGTTTTTTGCTGAATCTGCGGGCTGCGATGAAGGATTTTGGTAAAAAACCCGGTTTCTGACAGCCCGTGCGTAAGTCGCAATCTAAAATCTAAAATCGACTGATGGCTCACGCACATCTGGTGTGAGGAGCAAATTTATGCTATGTTCGACGGCAAAGTTGACCGCAGGCTGAATATGCTCACTTTTCCTGGCGTTGAAGTCACAGAGCTTATCTACGAAAGCGCAAACTCCCTGGTTTACCGAGGATTCCGACAACCCGACTGTCTCCCCGTCGTGCTCAAAGTCCTTAAAGAAAATTATCCCACACCCCAAGAACTCGCCCGCTATCGCACAGAGTATAAAATTACACAATCTCTGAACCTGAGCGGCTGTATAAAAGCCTATGATTTGCAGCCATATCAAAACACGCTGGTGATGTTTGTCGAGGATTTTGGCGGCGAATCCTTGAAAATTTGGATGCAGCAGCAAAAATTTAGTATTGCAGAATTCTTGCGAATTGCGATCGCCACTACAGAAAGTTTACAACAAATTCACAGCGCCCACATCATTCACAAAGACATTAACCCTTCAAATATTGTCTTCAATCCAGCTAGCGGCGAACTCAAAATTATCGATTTTGGCATTTCCACGCAGTTGACGCGCGAGAATTACACCATCAAAAATCCCAACTTTTTAGAGGGAACTCTTGCTTATATGTCGCCGGAACAAACCGGCAGAATGAATCGAAGTTTAGATTACCGCACGGATTTTTATTCCCTGGGCGCTACCTTTTACGAACTGCTGACATACCAACTGCCTTTTGACACTCAGGATGTGCTGGAATTGGTACACAGTCATCTCGCTAAACAGCCGTTATCTCCATCTCAGGTGAATCCCGAAATTCCGCAAATTCTTTCCGATATTGTGATGAAGTTGATGGGGAAAAATGCTGAGGAGCGCTATCAAAGTGCGATCGGAATTAAAGTCGATTTAGAAGAATGTTTAAATCAACTGCACAGCCCTAACAATATATCAGGTTTTACTCTAGGGAGTAAAGATATTTCTGAGCGGTTTCAAATTCCGCAAAAACTTTATGGCAGAGAGCGAGAAATTGATAGTTTACTAACAGCTTTTGAAACAGTCAGCAGTCACAGGCAAGATGCCTGTGCCACAAGTGGACATGGGGAAGATGCCTGTGCCACAAGCAGTCACAGGCAAGATGCCTGTGCCACAAGCAGTCACAGGCAAGATGCCTGTGCCACAAGCTCAATGATGCTAATTTCGGGATATTCTGGTATCGGCAAATCAGCTTTGGTGCAAGAATTATACAAACCGATTACTCAACAGCGCGGTTATTTTATCTCCGGTAAATTTGACCAATATCAGCGCAATATTCCCTACAGCGCCATTGTCAATGCTTTTCAGGATTTAGCCAAACAACTGTTAGCAGAAAGCGAAGCAAATCTCAAAACATGGCGGGAAAAACTATTAGAAGTATTGGGAATTAACGGTCAAGTGATTGTTGACGTAATTCCTGAAATTGAATTAATTATCGGCAAGCAACCTGCGCCGCCAGAATTGGGTGCGGCAGAAGCGGAAAATCGCTTTAATTTTGTGTTTCAAAACTTCATTAAAGTTTTTACCAAACCCGAACATCCACTGACAATATTTATCGATGATTTGCAGTGGGCTGACGGGGCATCCCTGAAGCTGATGCAACTGCTGATGAATGCTTCGCCAGCGGGACTGTTTTTAATTGGGGCTTATCGGGATAACGAAGTTTCTGCTGCTCATCCGTTAATGCTAACAATTGAAGAGATTGTCAAAAATGGGGCAAAAGTCGATCGCATTTTCCTGTCACCTTTGGATTTATCCTCTGTTACTCAACTGATTGCCGATGCCCTGAATTGCCCGGAAGCAAGAGTCAACTCCCTTGCCGAATTAGTGTTTCTCAAGACGGGCGGAAATCCTTTCTTTATGAATGAATTTCTCAAATCGCTTTATACAGAAGGACTCTTACAATTTGACTTTACCTCCAGGGCTGTTTCGGGGCAACCACGGGGGGATTGCCCCTACGGAAAACCAGGGTTTTGTAGGGGCGGTGCCCACGTGGCCGCCCAGCCCATAGACGATGGGGTAGGGGTTTCAGATATCGGGGCAACGACGGGGGGATTGCCGCTACAAGAGAATGAAGCAGCCCAGCGTTACCAAGAGGGGAGACAGGGGAGTTGGCAGTGGAATTTAGAAGAAATTCAAGCGAGAAATTTCACTGATAATGTTGTCGAATTGATGGCTGGCAAAATTCAACAACAGTCACAGAATACGCAGGAAACGTTAAAGATAGCAGCCTGCATTGGCAATCAATTCGATCTGAAAACCCTCGCCTCACTTTGCAAAAAATCTGTGGAACAAACTGCGGATGATTTGTACGCAGCCGTAGCAGAAAATTTAGTCGTGTTGCTGGGGAATATGGGAGATGTGGAATTAGAAATTGCAGGTAAATTACCTAGTACCCAATCCATCGAATACAAGTTTGTTCATGACAGAATTCAGCAAGCCACTTATTCCCTGATTTCCGAAGAAGATAAGCCAGCGGTTCACCATCAAATAGGAAAACTGCTGCTGCAAAATACCCTCGCCGATGACAGGCAAGATGCCTGTCCCACAGAAGAACAAATTTTTGACATTGTTAATCAACTCAATTTCGGCTGCGAGCTAATTTTCCATCAAACAGAAAGAGATGAACTGGCTCAGTTAAATCTGAGGGCGGGCAAAAAAGCAAAGGCATCGGCAGCTTATCAGTCAGCTTTCAACTATCTGCAAACGGGGATAAATTTGCTGACAGAAAACAGTTGGGTGGTGCAATACCAGCTAAGTTTGCAACTGCATCAAGAAGCCGCAGAGCTAGCTTACATATTGGGCGATTTTGAGCAGATGGAAAGTTTAGGCAACCTCGTACTAACTAATGCTAAAACAGTGCTCGATCGCGTCAAAACGATCGAGGTAAAAATGGGTACTCATGCTGCCCAAAATCAACTAGATATGGCAATTAATCTGGGGCTAAAAATTCTGAGGCAGTTGGGAGTCAAACTGCCCGCAAAGCCTAACAATCTAGATAGCATAATCGGATTGCTGGAAGTTAAGTTAACCCTAGCTGGGAAACGCATTGAGGATTTAGCCAATCTACCTCAAGGAAGCGATCCTTCTAAACAAGCCGCACTGCGTATCTTGTCATTTATGACTACTGTCGCCTATGGCGTGGCCCCTAAACTCATGCCTTTAATTGTGTTTAAGCAGGTGATTTTATCTGTAAAGTATGGCAACTATCCTGAGTCTCTCCATGCTTATGCAGTTTATGGATTAATTTTGTGCGGAGTGGTGGGAGATATTGAAGGTGGTTATAAATTTGGTCAGCTAGCATTGAGGATGTTGGATCAATTTGGCAAGCCAGAATTAAAAACTAAAGTCCTGCTTCCATTTAATGACTTCATCCGTCATTGGAAAGCGCCAGCTAAAGAAACGTTGCCATCTTTGTTGGAGGCTTACAAAAGCGGATTGGAAACAGGACAAGTGGAAGAACGTGCTTGTGCGTCTCAAACTTACTGCGGTTATTCGTACCTCTTCGGCGCTGAATTGTCAGGGCTGGAAGGCGATATTGCTACTTATGGCGAGGCAATAGAACAATCAAAATATGACCCGATTATTTGGCAGATTAAACCTTTACAGCAGTCGGTTTTTAATTTATTAGGTAAGTCGGAAAATCCCTGCTATTTAATTGGGGATGCCTATGATGAGCGGACTGCGCTATCACTGTTAACGGAAGCTAACGATCGCACTTCGATTTTTGCCCTGCATTTTTATAAAATGATTCTCTGTTATTTATTTGGGCAATATGCTGAAGCTGTATCAAATGCAGCTTCCACAATGCAGTATGTAGAGAGTGCTGCTGGAACTCTTCAAGTATCATACTGCTATTTTTATGAGTCGCTGGCTCAGCTTTCGTTTTATTCTAATGCTTCTCAAAACGAGAAAAAGCACTGTTTAAAAAAAGTCACGGCTAATCAGAAAAAAATGAAAAAATGGGCGTATCACGCCCCGATGAATCACTCGCACAAATTTAATTTAGTTGAGGCAGAAAGATATCGGGTTATTGGTAAAGATGCACGGGCGATCGACTGTTACGATCGCGCAATTTCCCTTGCCAAAGAAAACGAGTACATCCACGAAGTCGCCCTCGCTTACGAACTCGCTGCCAAGTTCTATTTATCCAGGGGTAAAGAATTAACAGCCAAAGCTTATATGCAGGAAGCTCGTTACTGCTATCAACTCTGGGGTGCCGTGGCTAAAGTTAAAGATTTAGAAACGCGATATCCGCAATTATTTACGCTCGATCTACCTACAAATAAAAACATTTCAACCACTACCTCAACTACGGGCAGCCGTTCTACTTCTTCCTTAGATATCGCTACAGTCATGAAAGCTTCCGAGGCAATTGCGGGGGAAATTGTACAGGATAAATTACTCTCGCGATTGATGAAAAATTTGATTGAAAATGTCGGCGCTCAAAAAGGATATTTGATTGTAGAAACCCAGGGAAAATTGCTGATTGAAGCTGAAGGTGCAATTAATGATGAACGGATAAGAGTGTTGCAATCTGAACCAGTAGAAAATTGCCCGGAACTTTCCGAAGCTATTATCAATTATGTCGCTCGAACCCAAGAAAATTTAGTGTTAAATGATGCCACTCGTGAAGGTAACTTTACGAATGACCCTTACATCAAAGCACGTCAGCCCAAGTCTATTTTGTGTGCTGCTTTGATGAATCAAGGTCAACTGGCTGCTATTGTTTATCTCGAAAATAACCTTACCGCACAAGCTTTTACTCCCGATCGCCTGGAAGTTTTGCAATTGCTATCGGGACAAGCGGCGATCGCACTTACTAACGCTAAACTCTACACAGAAGTAAAAGAACGCGAAAACCGGCTTACTCAATTTATCAATGCGATGCCGATAGGAGTAACAGTAATTGACAGCGCAGGACAAATTTCCTACGCAAATCCCACAGCTTCCCAACTCAGCGGCATCAATTATATACCCGAATTAAATGCCGCTCAATTTGCCGAAATCGGTCAAGCTTATTTAGCAGGAACTAACGAGTTATATCCCACCGCACAAATGCCAATTATGCGTTCTTTGGGGGGTGAAACGGTCAAAGTAGACGATATGGAACTGCACCGACACGATCGGATTGTTTCCTTGGAAGTCTCCAGCACACCAATTGTCGATGACACGGGTAAAATTAATTATGCGATCGCCACATTTCAAGACATCACCGATCGCAAACAAGCCGAAAAAGTTTTAGCCGACTACAACCGCACTTTAGAACAGCAAGTGAGCGATCGCACTCTCGAACTCCAGCGAGAAATCATCGAACGACAACGAGCCGAAGACGCAGCACAAGAAGCCAACCGAGCAAAAAGTACATTCCTCGCAAATATGAGTCACGAATTGCGGACTCCCCTCAATGCAATTCTCGGATTTTCCCAATTAATGAATCGCGGTTCTAACCTATTGCAGGAACAGCAAGAACACCTGAGTATTATCACCCGCAGCGGAGAACATTTGCTCGAACTGATTAACCAAGTATTAGATTTGTCCAAAATAGAAGCGGGACGCACGACTCTCAACGAGACCAATTTTGACCTCCACCGCCTGCTGGACGACATCGAAAATATGTTCAAACTTCCGGCACAAAATAAGGGATTGCAGTTATTAGTAGAGCGGATGCCCGACGTGCCACAATATGTGCGAACTGATGAAATAAAATTGCGCCAAATTTTGATTAACCTGCTTTCTAACGCGATTAAATTCACCTCGGAAGGCAGCATTCATGTGAAAATTAAAAATCACGATTTTGCTCAGCAAATCTGCTTTGAGATTGAAGACACAGGAGATGGGATTGAGGCTAGTGAATTAGACAAGATATTTGAAGCTTTTGTTCAAACCAAAACCGGGGAAGAATCGCAACAAGGAACAGGATTAGGTTTAACGATCGCACGTTCTTTTGTACAGTTAATGGGAGGTGAAATGACAGTCTGTTCTCGTGCGGGAGGCGGTACTATTTTCAAATTTGACATTAAAGTTAATGCAGTTGAAAGTGCCGATCGCCAACGGGAACAGCCAACCAGACGAGTTATTGCGATCGCACCCAATCAACCCCGCTATCGAATTCTCGTTGCAGACGACGCTTTTGACAACCGCCAACTGCTAGTTAAACTGCTTTCCGCGATCGGTTTTGAAGTCTACGAAGCCCAAAATGGGAGAGAAGCAATAGAAAAGTGGGAGCAATATTCACCGCACTTAATCTTTATGGATATGCGGATGCCGGTGATGGATGGGTATGAAGCAACCAAACAAATTAAAGAGGGCAACCACAGGGGGATTGCCCCTACGGAAAACGAGGATTTTGTAGGGGTAGTGCCCCCGTGCCTACCCCAGACAGCAATTGTTGCCATAACAGCAAGTAGTTTTGAGGAAGAGAAAGCCGTTATCCTTTCTACCGGCTGCGATGATTTTGTTCGCAAACCATTTAGAGAAGCAAACATATTTGATATTCTGCACAAACATATCGGGGTACAATTCGTTTTTGAAGAACTAAATGCTGCCCCCAGTTTCACAGAAAATGAAGTAAATGTATTGACAAAAAGCGCTTTTTCTGAATTGCCTCCTGAGTTAGTAGCCAATCTTCAGCAAGCTATTAGCAATCTCGATTTGGAACAGATGCAAACAGTCATCAGTCAAATTCGCGAAATCAATCAGCCCTTAGCTAGGGCGAGCGCCGCTTGCATTAAAAATTTTCAGTACGAACAGTTGCTAAATTTAATACACACATTAAGGGATGAAACATGAACAAAAACCTCAGTTTTACCCGCGAAGAAAGTATTTTAGTTATTGATGATTGTCCTGAGAATTTAAAACTTTTAAGCGGGATACTATCTGTCGCTGGGTATAAAGTTCACCTAGCTCCCAGTGGGAAATTAGCTCTAAACTTTATCAATGCCAACTTACCCGACTTAATTTTACTCGATATTATGATGCCTCACATGGATGGCTATGAAGTCTGCGCTCAGCTCAAAGCTACTCCGAAAACTCAAGATATTCCAATAATTTTTATCAGCGCTTTGCAAGAAGTTTTCGATAAGGTAAAAGCCTTCTCTGTGGGCGGAATAGACTACATTACAAAACCTTTTCAACAACAAGAAATTTTAGTGCGCGTGGAAAATCAATTGCGTCTGAGAAGGCTGTCTAAACAACTCATAGACCAAAATATTTTAGAAGAGCGCAACCGCATGGCCCGGGAAATTCACGACACTTTAGCGCAAACTTTTACAGGCATCATCATACATTTGGGAGCCGCCGAACGGGTAATAGCAGCGAATCCCGAACAAGCACAAGCACACATGAAAACAGTCTGCGAATTGGCTCGCTCTGGACTTGCTGAAGCACGGCGATCCGTAGAATCTTTACGCCCGCAACTGTTAGAAGATGGCGACTTGTATAGCGCTCTCAACCAAATTGCCAAACAAATGTCATCAGATACTGATACGCACACTATTTTTGAAGTGGTTGGCACGGCATATTCCCTACCATTAGAGGTAGAAAATAACCTGTTGCGGATCGGGCAGGAAGCATTAACAAATATTTTCAAATATGCACAAGCTACAGCGATCAAAATTCAGTTGGTTTACGAAACATCCAAGTTTATTTTGCGGGTGAAAGACAACGGAGAGGGATTTGATACAGAAAGTATCTGTTTTAGGAATGGCTTTGGTTTATTGGGCATGAGAGAACGCGCCGATCGCATTAACGCGCAGCTAACAGTAAACAGCCACCCCGGAAACGGAACAGAAGTTATAGTTTCAGTTAATCGCTAGTAAACTAAGGAATGAGAATTAAATAACTTCCACAAGTTTGTGGGATGGGCGTCCCGCCCGTCCAAAAAGGACGGGCGGGAC